>NZ_JAIZ01000157.1 GCF_000710465.2 Kitasatospora sp. MBT63
GGTGGAGGTGATGTTGACGTCGATGATCTCGATCTCGTCGCCGAGGTCGATGTCGATGAACGCGCCGCCGCGGCCCAGCCCGGCGTTGAGCGCGGCCGCCGCGAGGGGGCGCCCGTCCGCCTTCACGGCGGCGTACACCGTCTCCACCCCGGCGAAGGACCGAAGATCAGCCTGTACGGCCTGAACGTGGCCGCCTGTCGCGCCGAGCCTGTGGGCCGCACCTTCCAGCCCCGGATCCTCCGCGGTGACGAGCGGGTCGAAGCCGTTGTCCGCGAACTGCTTCGCCAGCTCGAATCCGATGCCACTGGAAGCCCCGGTGACCAGAGCGAGCGGCCTGCGCAGTGTCTGCTCGGCAGTGTCGGTCATACATCGCGCCTGCCCGGCCGCCCGCGCACCAACCGGGCCGAAGACACCCGCACGCTCCACCGAGTTGGCGTACAGCACGTGCCGCCGGCCGCGCCGAGGGCGCGGCGCTCCAGGATCCTGCCGTGACGTTGCGACCGGCTCCCCGTTCATGCCGAGTCCGCCGAGGGCCGGGGCCGATGGTGATTTCCTGGTCGAAGAGCTCGGTGGGGCGCGGATTGGTGTACGAGGGGTGGCAGACTGCCGAAGTGTCGGCCGAGGTAGTGCGCGACCTCGCGGACGACCCTGTCCTCGGCCCGCTTGCGCGCTCCTCCGTCCGGCGGACCTGCCGTCCCGCCTCGTTGATCACGCATTCCCGGACGGCTGGAAGATCACCGCCGCGGGCTGCCGGCCCGAGCTGCGAACTCAAGGGAAGCTGACGTGCACACGCTGCTCATCACCGTCGTCGTCGGCGGCCTCGCCTACTTCACCAGATCGGGGCGCTGCACCGGTGAGCCGGGCCTCGAGGTTCCTGCGGGACAACAGCCTGACGCTGGTGTTCGGCCCCGCGTTCCTGCTCACCCTCGTCGGGCAGGCCGCCTCCGGGATCGCCGAGGTGAACAACCAACTGGTCGCCGCCGACCTCCAGCCCGTCGGCGTCGCCGGCTACCTGACCGGCTCCGATTTCGCAGTCGACGTCACCGAGAACTGGCAGTCCGAGTACCTGCAGTTCTTCCTGTACATCTTCGGTACCGTGTGGCTGCTTCAGCGCGGCTCTCCGGAGTCCAAGAGCCTGGAGCGCGCCGGCACCGAGTCCGACCGGGAACAGAAGGGCGACCCGCACGCCACCCCCGACTCCCCGGCCTGGGCCCGCGCGAGCGGGGCGCGCCGCGCCGTGTACTCGCGGTCCTCGGCATCGTGATGGCGCTGTTCTTCGTCGGCTCGTGGTTCGCCCAGTCGGTCAGCGGCGTCTCGGCGTTGAACGCGGAGCGGCTGCGCGACCGTCAAGCGCCATTCACCTGGTTCGACTACGTGCTGTCCGCGGACTTCTGGAACCGCACCCTGCAGGACTGGCAGTCCGAACTGTTGGCCGTCGCCTCGATGGGGATCCTCTCGGTCTACCTGCGCCAGCGCAGGTCCCCGGAGTCCAAGCCGGTCGGCGCCACCCACACCTCCGCCGGCGTCGAAGGCTGACCGGCGGAGCGCCACGCACCTGGGGCGCGGGCCCACGTCGAGGTCCTGCTCGCTTCAGGCGGCGTCGCCGCACCTGGCCGGACGGCAGCGCGGACGAGGCCGCTACTGGGGCGGGCGGCATTCCCGACTGGTGTCCTGGGGGTCCGTCGCTCAACGTAGCTTGGTGGAGGTCTGCGGTGTTCTGCTCAGGCCAGCGGGGTGCCGCCGGTGGCGTTCATGATCTCGGCGGTGAGGTAGCTCGCTTCCTGGGAGGCGAGGAAGACGTAGGCGGGTGCCATCTCCGCGGGTTGCGCGGGTCGTCCGAGCGGTGACTGCTTGCCGAACCCGGCAACCTTGTCGGGGGCCATGGTGGCGGGGATGAGGGGCGTCCAGACCGGCCCCGGGGCAACGGCGTTGACCCGGATGCCGTCCGGGGCAAGCTGTTGGGCCAGGCCTTGGGTGAAGGTGATGATGGCGCCTTTGGTGGTCGCGTAGTCCAGGAGATGGGGGCTCGGCTTGTAGCCCTGGACGGATGCCGTGCTGATGATCGACGACCCGGGACGCAGGTGCGGCAGAGCGGCCCGGCACAGCCAGAACATCGCGTAGAGGTTGGTCTTCATCACCCGGTCGAACTGGTCGGTGCTGATGGCGGCGAGGCCTTCCGGCTGCGACATCTGGTAGGCGGCGTTGTTGACGAGGATGTCGAGGCCGCCGAGTCCGTCGACGCAGCGGGTCACCAGGTCCGCGCAGAACTGCTCCTCGCGCACGTCTCCGGCCACGGCCAGGGCGCGGCGCCCCGCGCTGCGGATTAGCCGGATCGTCTCGCCGGCGTCGTTCTCCTCCTCGGGGAGGTGGCAGAACGCCACGTCGGCGCCCTCCCGGGCGTAGGCGAGCGCGACGGCCCGGCCGATGCCGGAGTCCGCGCCGGTGATGAGGGCGATGCGGTCCTTCAGCCGGCCGGTGCCGCGGTAGGTCGCCTCGCCGTAGTCCGGTTCCGGGTCCATGGCGGGGCCGTGCCCGGGATGGGGCTGCTGTTGCTCGGGGAAGTCCGGCCTCGGGTACTGCTCGGCGGGGTTGTCGGGTGTGAACTGGTCGCGGGTCATGGCAGCGGCTCCAGGGACGGGTCCTCGCCGGGTTCTGCCGACGCTGCGTCGTTGTGCGGTGCTGCCGAAGGGGACCGGTCGGGTGGGGTGAGACCGTTCTCCTCCTCCCAGGACGGTTCGGTGGGCTCGGTCAGTGGTGTCGGGTTGTCGGCGGCCGGTGCCTTCGGCTCGCGCCGGTCGGGGTGGGAGGTCATGGTGGCGGTCCTTCGGTTCAGGCGACGGGGGCAGCGGCGTCGGGCAGGGCCGCTGGGGTGCGGACGGCCTCGATGACGAAGCCGCTGCGGGGGCGGGGGATCATCCGGTGGAGCGTGATGGTGAGGTCCTGGTCGGGGACGGTGTACTCCAGCCGCGCGAGGCGCTGTGACAGGGATTCCAGGAGGCCGACGACGACGCCTTCGCCGGGGCAGCGGTGCCCGGCGGCCACGTCGCCGCCGCCCTGCGGGATGAGCTGATCGGTGGCGTCGCGGCGGATGAGGAACCGCTCGGGGCGGAAGGCGTACGGGTCGCCCCACAGGGCCGGGTCGTGGTTGTGCCCGTACAGGTCGAGCAGCACGAGGGTGTCCGCGGCGATGGGCTCGCCCTGGTAGGTGAGGTCGGCTGCGGCCTTGCCGACGACGAACGGCGCGAAGGGGTAGAAGCGCCGGATCTCCTGGGCGAAGGCGGTGGCGTACGCCTCGTCGCCGCGCGCGAGCCGTGCACGGGTCTCGGGCCGGCGGTGCAGCGCGTGGGCGACGAAGGCGAGGAACCAGCAGACCGCGACCGTCGGGCGCAGGATGTTCAGCAGCTCGACGGCCGCCACCCGCGCGGGCAGGAGTTCGCCGTCCGCGTCCCGGTGCTGTGCCACCACCCTGGCGGCGCAGCCGGCCGGAACGTCGTGGGAGCCGTTGCGTACGGCGTCGACGAGACGGGCGAGCCGGTCCTCTTGGCGGCGGCGGGCCGAGCGGCCGCGCCAGTGGCGTGCGCCCGGCGTGGCGAAGCCGTCGACCATGGCGACCAGGTCCCGGGAGATGGGCCCGATGTCGCCCTCGGTGACGGGGACGCCGGCCCAGCGGCAGACCCCTTGGGTGAGCACCTGCGCCGCCGCGTCCAGGAGGACGACCTGTGGCTGTTCCGCCCAGGCGGGCAGG
>NZ_JAIZ01000158.1 GCF_000710465.2 Kitasatospora sp. MBT63
CCGACGCCGCCCGCGGAGCACCCCGGCCCGGCCTCGCCCGCCCCGGCGGCCTCGGTGACCCCGACCGTCGCCGAGGGCCCGCCGCCGGACCACCCGGCCGACCACCGCCCCGGCCTGCCGCCGGAGGCCGACCCGCAGCCCACGGCCCCGGCCGATCAGCCCGACCGGTACCACCACGCCCCCGCCCCGGTGTACGTGCCCGCGGACGGCCCGGTGGCCGGGCAGCTCCCGGGAGCCGGTCACGGCACCGAGGACCAGGTCCGGGCCCCGCAGCGGAGCTGGGCGGCGCCCGAGCCGACCGCGCCCACGCCCACGCCCGCCGAGGATCCCGTCCCCGCGCCGGACCAGCCGTCGGTGCAGGCGGCCGCGCCGGTGGCGGCCCCGGCGGTGCAGTTCCAGCCGCAGGCCGCGGCGCCCCGCCACGGCGACCCGGCCGGGATGCAGTTCCCGCTCGGGGCCGGGCTGGCCCTGATCGGCTGCGGGCTCGGACTGGTCGGCCTGCGGATGCGCCGGGGCTGACCCTGGCACCCCGGCCGGACCGGTGTCCGTCGCCGCATCAACACGGCGCCGGGGAAGCATGATTGGGGCACCGATGATCGGCACGCGGCCCGGTGTGGGACGATCGGAAAGCTGCCGGCGGGTGCCAGGAGCAGTGCCCGGGCCAGGGACGGGGGACGTCCGGCGGCGGGGCGGGCACCGCTGCGGGCCGGCCCCGGTTCGTTGACCAGCTCGATCGACGAAGCATATGAAGGAGCTATGACCAAGCCGATGAACGAACGGCCGCAGGAGCCCTACCAGGCGTCGGACGACGATTCCCCGAGCAGCCCCAAGGTGCTGATCGTGGGCCCGGACGGGATGCCGATCGGCGCGGTGCCCGGATCGGGCTTCGGTGCCGGGGACCATGCGGGGGAGCCGCGTGAGCTGCCGGTGACCGAGATGGTCGAGCAGCCGGCCAAGGTCATGCGGATCGGCAGCATGATCAAGCAGCTGCTGGAGGAGGTCCGGGTCGCGCCGCTGGACGAGGCCAGCCGGGTCCGGCTGAAGGAGATCCACGCCAGCTCGATCAAGGAGCTCGAACTGGGGCTGGCCCCTGAGCTGGTCGAGGAACTGGAGCGGCTGTCGCTGCCGTTCACCGATGACGCGATCCCCACCGAGGCGGAGCTGCGGATCGCGCAGGCACAGCTGGTGGGCTGGCTGGAGGGCCTGTTCCACGGCATCCAGACCGCGCTGTTCGCCCAGCAGATGGCGGCCCGCGCACAGTTGGAGCAGATGCGGCGGGCGCTGCCGCCCGGGGTGAACGGCGGAGACCTGGAGCCGGACGAGCCGGCCCCCGGCCGCGGGATCCGCTCAGGTCCGTACCTCTGATCGACGGCCCTGTACCGGCTCTGTAGCAGCTGGGACACGTTCCCGCCCCTGAACCCGATCACGTCGGCGCGAGCCGATACCCTGGCCCCTGCCGTCGGACTCGACCGGCGGCGGGGGTCGGCGGGCCACGGCCTGCCCGACCGGTGCATCCGGACCAGACCATGAGGCTGCGGCGCCGCCGCGCCGAGGGGGAAGCAGGGACCATGAGCGAGGACGCCAACCCGGTCGCGGGCCACTCCCTGGGCAACGGCCGCTATGTGATCCAGCGCCTGCTCGGCCAGGGCGGCATGGCCTCCGTCCACCTGGCCCACGACACGGTGCTGGACCGGCTGGTCGCCGTGAAGACCCTGAACATCGAACTCGGCGGCCAGGCGGCGTTCAAGGAGCGCTTCCGCCGCGAGGCGCAGGCGGTGGCGCGGCTCCAGCACACCAACATCGTCTCGGTCTTCGACAGCGGCGAGGACGTCACCGCGGAGGGCCTGGCCACCCCGTACATCGTGATGGAGTACGTCGAGGGCCAGGCGCTCGGCGACGTCCTGAAGGACACCGTCTCCCGGCAGGGCGCGATGTCCACCGACCAGGCCCTGAAGATCACCGCGTCGGTGCTGTCCGCGCTGGAGGCCTCGCACGACCAGGGCCTGGTGCACCGCGACATCAAGCCCGGCAACGTGATGGTCAGTTCCAAGGGCGTCATCAAGGTGATGGACTTCGGCATCGCCCGCGCCCTGCAGTCCGGCGTCACCTCGATGACCCAGACCGGCATGGTGGTCGGCACCCCGCAGTACCTCTCGCCGGAGCAGGCGCTCGGCAAGAGCGTGGACGCCCGCGCCGACCTCTACTCGGTCGGCTGCATGCTGTTCGAGCTGCTCACCGGGCGGCTGCCGTTCGACGGCGACACCGCGTTCACCATCGCGTACAAGCACGTGCAGGAGGAGCCGCCGGCCCCGTCCACCGTCAACGCCGCGGTGCCGCCGGCGGTCGACGCGCTGGTGGCCCGGGCCCTGCGCAAGGACCCGGCCCACCGCTTCCCGACCGCCGAGGCGATGCGCGAGGAGGTCGAGCGGATCTCCGGCGGCGACAAGGGCGGGATCCCGCTGCAGGCGAGCACCCCGCTGGTGATCAGCGAGGGCCCGCGGTCGGTCCACGCCGCGCCGTCGATGACCAACTTCCCGCAGGTCACCGGGGACATCCGGACGCCCGCGCCGCAGGTCCAGCCGCACTACCAGCCGGCCCCGCAGACGCCGTCGCCGTACCAGGCGCCGCAGACCCCGCACCCGTTCGCACAGGCCCCGCAGACGCCCGCGCCGTTCCCGCAGCAGGCGCACACCCCGCCGCCGTTCCCGCAGCCGGGGTACCGGACCCCGCACCCGTTCCCGCAGCAGGCGCACCCGACGGGTCCGATGCCGACGGGTCCGATGCCGATGCAGCCGGGACCGATGCAGCCGGGACCGATGCAGCCCGGGCCGTACGGGCCGCGGCCGGCCAACTCGAACAACGGCTGCTCGACCGCGCTGATCGTGGTCGGCGTGATCGTGGGCGTGATCGTGCTGGCCGTGGTCATCGTGGCGATCGTCGCGGCCAAGGACAAGACCAACACCACCGACACCGACCCGTACGGTGCCGGGCGCCCGGCCGTGACGCTGGACCTCGGCGCCGTCGGCGGCGACCGAATCTGACCGGCGGCCGAGGAGCTGGACACCGGCCGCCCGCGTGAAGCGGTAGCGTGCACAGGGACGGAACCGACAGGGCGACTGCGCGCCGAGCGAGGGCCCGGGGCGAGGAGCGATGGCACAGACAGAGCAGCCGGGTGAGGGCGAGCCGGAGCCGAACGCAGGGGCGGACGCCGGGAACGGCCGGAACACCCGGGCCGCCGACGCCCAGGCCTCGAACGCCGGGTCCCCGGACGCCGAGACCGCGATGCTGTCCGGACCCGGTGGCACTCCGTCCCGCGGCACCAACCTGCCGCTCGGCACCCTCGGCGACGGCCGCTACCGCCTGACCGGCAGGCTCGGCCGGGGCGGCATGGCCGAGGTCTTCTCCGCCCAGGACGTCCGGCTCGGCCGGACCGTCGCGGTCAAGCTGCTGCGCGGGGAGCTGGCCCAGGACGAGGTGGCGCGGCTGCGCTTCACCCGTGAGGCTCACGCCGTCGCCGCGCTCAACCACCACTCGATCGTCGCGGTCTACGACACCGGCGAGGAGCACCACGGCGAGGAGTCCACGCCGTACATCGTGATGGAGCTGGTCGAGGGCCGGACCGTCCGCGAGCTGCTGGTGGACGAGGAGGCGCCGCCGGTCGACCAGGCGCTCATCATCATCGCCGGCGTGCTGGAGGCGCTCGCCTACAGCCACCGCCACGGCATCGTGCACCGTGACATCAAGCCCGCCAACGTCATCATCACGACCGGCGGCGCGGTCAAGGTGATGGACTTCGGCATCGCCCGGGCGCTCACCGGCGCGGCCAGCACCATGACCCAGACCGGCATGGTGATGGGCACCCCGCAGTACCTCTCGCCGGAGCAGGCGCTCGGCAAGGCCGTCGACCACCGCTCCGACCTGTACGCGGCCGGCTGCATGCTGTACGAACTGCTGGCGCTGCGGCCGCCGTTCGTCGGCGAGACCCCCCTCGCGGTGGTCTACCAGCACGTCCAGGACATCGCGGTGCCGCCGTCCCGGATCAGCCGGCGGGTGCCGCCGGAGCTGGACGACCTGGTGCTGCGCTCGCTGGCGAAGAACCCGGACGACCGCTTCCAGAGCGCGGACGAGTTCCGGGCCCATGTGCAGCACGCGCTGCGGCAGATGCACGGCGCTGCGGGCAGCGGCTACGCGGCCGGTGCCGCGGGTGCCGCCGCGGCCGCCGGGCTCGCCGCCGCGGCCTCCGGCAACAGCGGCGGCCAGCCGCGCTACGACGGTCCGCCGAGCGGCGGTACGGCGATGACCGAGCCGTTCGGCGCGGTCACCGGCACCGGCCAG
>NZ_JAIZ01000159.1 GCF_000710465.2 Kitasatospora sp. MBT63
CCCGCCCCGCCACGCGGCGCACCACCACCGGAGGGACTCCCCTATGACCACCACCAGACCCACGCTGATCCTGGTCGGGTACGGCATGGTCGGCCACCGTTTCCTGGAGGCCCTGGCCGAGAGCGGCGCCGCCGCGGGCCACCGCGTCGTCGTCCTGGCCGAGGAGCCGCGCCCGGCGTACGACCGGGTCGCGCTGACCTCCTACTTCTCCGGGCGGACCGCCGAGGACCTGCTGCTCGCCGAGCCGGGCTTCACCGACCGGCACGGCTACGAGCTGCACCTGTCCTCCCCGGTGGCCTCGGTCGACCGGGCCGCGAAGACCGTCACCACCGGGGCCGGCCGTACCCTGCGCTACGACACGCTGGTGCTGGCCACCGGCTCGTACCCGTTCGTCCCGCCGGTGCCGGGCCGGGACGCCGAGGGCTGTTTCGTCTACCGCACCATCGAGGACCTGGAGGCGATCGAGGCGTACGCCGCCGGTCGGCGGGTGGGCGCGGTGGTCGGCGGCGGGCTGCTCGGGCTGGAGGCGGCGGGCGCGCTCAAGGGACTCGGTCTGCGGACCCACGTGGTGGAGTTCGCGCCCCGCCTGATGCCGGTCCAGGTGGACGACGGCGGCGGTGAGGCGCTGCGCCGGACCATCGAGGGAATGGGCGTGACGGTGCACACCGGGGTGGGCACCACGGCGGTGGAGGTGTCGGCGGACGGCCGGGCGGCCGCGATGGCGTTCACCGACGGCTCGCGGCTGGAGACCGGCCTGGTGGTGTTCTCGGCCGGGATCCGCCCGCGCGACCAGCTGGCCAGGGACTGCGGTCTGACCGTCGGTGAACGCGGCGGCATCGCCGTGGACGAGCTGTGCCGCACCTCGGACCCGGACGTCTACGCCATCGGCGAGTGCGCGCTGGCCGCCGACGGGCGGGTCTACGGCCTGGTCGCCCCCGGCTACGAGATGGCCCGCACGGTCGCCCGGCAGCTGGCCGGGCAGAGCGCGCAGCCGTTCACCGGCGCCGACCTGTCGACCAAGCTGAAGCTGCTCGGCGTCGACGTGGCGAGCTTCGGCGACGCCTTCGGCACCACGCCGGGCGCGCTCGACGTGGTCTACGCCGACTCCCGCGCCGGGGTCTACAAGAAGCTGGTGGTCACCCCGGAGGGCGCGCTGCTGGGCGGCATCCTGGTCGGCGACGCGGAGGCGTACGCGATGCTGCGGCCGCTGGCCGGCACCGGCAGCCCCTTGCCCGTCCCGGCCGAGTCGCTGGTGCTGCCGGCCGGGCTCGGCGCGGCGCTGCCGCTGGGCGGCGCGGCGCTGCCGGACGAGGCGGTGGTCTGCAACTGCCACGGCGTCACCAAGGGCGAGGTGCGGGCCGCCGTCACCGGGCACGCGTGCACCACCGTCCCGGAGGTGAAGGCGTGCACCAAGGCGGGGACGGGCTGCGGTTCCTGCCTGAAGCTGCTCGGCACGGTGGTGACCGACGAACTGGCGGCCTCCGGCGTCGAGGTCGACCGGGGTCTGTGCCCGTGCTTCGGGCAGAGCCGCGCGGAGCTGTACGAACTCGTCCGGGTCAAGCGCATCCCGACGCACGCCCGGCTGCTCGCCGAGCACGGCCGGCTCGGCGGGCGGGGTGCCGCCGGCGGCGAGGGCTGCGAGGTGTGCAAGCCGGCGGTCGCCTCGATCATCGCCTCGCTGGCGCCGCAACTGCCGGTGTCCGGGCACATCCTGGACGGCGAGCAGGGCGCCCTCCAGGACACCAACGACCACTTCCTGGCCAATCTCCAACGCAACGGCTCGTACTCGGTGGTGCCCCGGATCCCGGGCGGGGAGATCACCCCGGAGAAGCTGATCGTGATCGGCGAGGTGGCCCGGGACTTCGGCCTCTACACCAAGATCACCGGCGGGCAGCGGATCGACCTGTTCGGCGCCCGGGTGGACCAGCTGCCGGAGATCTGGCACCGGCTGGTGGCGGCCGGCTTCGAATCCGGTCACGCCTACGGCAAGTCGCTGCGCACCGTGAAGTCCTGCGTGGGCTCCACCTGGTGCCGGTACGGCGTGCAGGACTCGGTCGCCATGGCAATCCGGCTGGAGCTGCGCTACCGGGGGCTGCGCAGCCCGCACAAGCTCAAGTCGGCGGTTTCCGGCTGCGCCCGCGAGTGCGCCGAGGCGCGCGGCAAGGACTTCGGGGTGATCGCCACCTCCAACGGCTGGAACCTCTACGTCGGCGGCAACGGCGGCGCCACCCCCCGGCACGCCGACCTGCTCGCCCAGGACCTGGACGACGACCAGCTGATCCGGCTCACCGACCGGTTCCTGATGTTCTACATCCGCACGGCCGACCGGCTGGAGCGCACCTCCGCCTGGCTGGAGCGGATCGAGGGCGGTCTCGACCACGTCCGGGCCGTGGTGTTCGAGGACAGCCTCGGCATCGCCGCCGACCTGGAGGCGATGATGGCCCACCACGTGACCGACTACCAGGACGAGTGGGCGGCCACCCTCGCCGACCCCGGCCGGCTCGCGCGCTTCGTCTCCTTCGTCAACGCCCCCGGCGTACCCGACCCGAGCATCCGCTTCACCCCCGAACGCGACCAGGTCAAGCCGGATCTGGCGGTGCTCGCCACCGAGGCCGGCCTGCTCGCCTCCCTCGTCCGCACCCCCGTCCTGGAGGGCTCCCGATGACCACCGCGACCACCACCGCGACCGCCATGGCCGCCGCCACCCGCACCGGCCCCGACCGGGTCGAGCTGCTGAGCGGGGGGACCTGGACGCCGGTCTGCGCCTGGGAACGGCTCGTCCCGGGCCGGGGCGTGGCGGTCCTGCTCCCCGACGGCCGGCAGGCGGCCGTGTTCCGCGACAGCCGGGACGCGGTCCACGCGGTGGCCAACCGCGACCCGTTCACCGGTGCGTACGTGCTCTCCCGGGGCCTGCTCGGCGCCACCCCGGACGGCCGGGTGTACGTCGCCTCCCCGCTGCTCAAGCAGCGCTTCGACCTGGCCACCGGCGAGTGCCTGGACGACCCGGCGGTCCGGATCGAGGTCCACCGGGTCCGGCCGGTCTGAGGCCGGCCGGGCGGCGGGCCGTCAGCGGGCGGCGAGCACCGCGAGCACGGCGGCGGCCATCGCCCGCTCGCCCGCGGCGTTCGGGTGCATCGGTGCCAGCCCGGCCGCGGGTACCGGCGGTTCGACCCAGCGGTCGGCGTCGCCCGCGCACATGTGGTGTGCCGCCGAGGGTGCGGCGGTGTCGACGAAGCGCGCCCCGCCGGCCTCGGCGGCGCGCTCGAGCACCGAGTTCAGCTGCTCCTGCTTCTGCTCCAGGTAGCGGAGGTCGCCGGCGGCCACGCCCTGCCCCAGCGCGGCCGTGCAGGCCGCCGGATCGGCGGGCAGCAGCGCCGGGTAACCGACCACCAGCACCTGGGCCTGCGGGGCGCGTCGGCGGATCTCGCGGAGCGCCTCGGCCAGCCTCGGGCCGGTCGCGTCGATCGTGCGGCCGACCTCGTCACCGCCGTCCGCGGCGGTGTAGTGGTCCTTGCAGGGTGCGGCGGACGCGTCGGCGGCGGGCCCGGCGGTCAGCGCGGCGGACACCGAGTACTTGATGCTCTCCATCGCGCAGCGCCCGAGGACGTCCATGAACCCGACGTCGTTGCCCCCGATGCCGAGCGTGACCAGCCGGGTGGCGGCGGTCACCGCGCCGAGCTGCGGCGGGTTGGCGCCGCCGGAGGTCTGCTGGGCCCGGGTCAGGTCGGCGGTCCGCGCGCCGCTGCAGCTGACGTCCTGGAAGTCGGCGGCGGCCAGGCCCAGCCCGGCCGCGACCAGCGACGGATAGTTGACCCCGGACCGGCCGCAGCCCTTCGGGGTGCCCTGCTGCGGGGGGACCTGGAGGCCGGAGGTGTAGGAGTCGCCGAGCGCCACGTACGGGCCGGCCGCGACCGGCCGTGCCGGGGACGGCGAGGCGGCGGCCGTGGCCGGGGACGGGGGTGGCCCGGTGGGCGCGGGCCCCGGATCCGGTGCGCCACCGCCGCAGCCGGACAGCACCAGCAGGGCCGCCACCGCGGAGGCCACCGCGGCGCCGGGCGCGCCGGCCCGCCTGAACGCCATGCTCATCACTCCCCCGGGGCCCGGCCCTGTGCCGATCTGCCGACGCGGACGGCCCGTCCCCCGGGTGTCCGAGGACACGAACGAGCCGGGGCCCGGAATCGATCCCGGCCCCGGCCACGGTATCCACCGACCGGCCGGCTCAGTCCGCGCCGCGCTCGTGCTCCGCCAGGAACTCCTCGAAGCGCCGGCCCAGCTCGTCCGCCGAAGGCAGGTCCGCGGACTGCGCCAGCAGGCTCTCCCGGTCCTCGGCGCCGGCCACCGCGTCGTACTGGCCCTCCATGCCGCGGATCGCCGAGCGCAGCTCGCCGTCGCCCTGGGTGAGCTGGTCCTCGATCTCGGCGTACACCTCGTCCACCCGCACCCGCAGTTCACTGCCGGGCAGCACCAGTCCGGTCGCGGACTGAACCGCCTCCAGGATCACCACGGCGGCGGCCGGGTAGGCCGAGCGGGCGATGTAGTGCGGCACGTGGACGGCGAAGCCCAGCACGTCGTGGCCGGACTCGGCGAGCCGGTACTCCAGCAGCGCCTGCGCGCTGCCGGGCACCTGGGCCTGCTCGAACCACTTGGGGTAGCCGGGCGCCAGGTCCAGCCGGTTGCCGTGCGGGGTCACCCCGACCGGGCGGGTGTGCGGCACGCCCATCGGGATGCCGTGGAAGTCGACCGACAGCCGGATCTCGAACTCCTCGACCAGCCCGCGCACGGCCGCCGCGAACAGCTCCCACTCGGTGTCCGGTTCGGGTCCGGTGAGCACCAGGAACGGCGCCCCGGTGGAGTCGTGGACCAGCTGGAGCAGGATCTCCGGCGGGTCGTAGTCGGTCCAGGACTCGCGGTCGAAGGTCATCGCCGGACGGCGGGCCCGGTAGTCGACCAGGCGGTCGTGGTCGAACCTGGCGACCACCTGCGGGCTGCCCTGCTCCAGCAGGTGCGCCACGACCTGACCGCCGGCCTCGCCCGCGTCCATGAAGCCCTCGAAGTGGTACAGCAGTACCAGGCCGGTCTCGGCCTCCGCAGCCGCGTCGCGGGCCACGGCCACCGCGGCCACGCCCAGCGGCTCCAGCTGGTACAGCTCCTTGGGATCACGCACGGCGCACCCAACCCCGTTCCGTCTCGTCGTCTCACCGGACCGGCCCTGCTGGGCCCGCCCACGGCGGAGGACCGCATACCGCCCCGCCGCCTGCTTCAATCCAGCGTGCCGGAGGCGCTCGGCATTCCCGGCGCGCCCGACGCTCTTCCCCCTGCTCGGCCGATCTTCTCACCCGGCCGGAAAACCGCTGGTAGGAGCCCCCGTGTCGGCCGCGGTGGGCGGACGGGACGGTTCGAGCGCCCCCGTTCGCGCGATGCGAGGTGACGCACCGCCCGCGGACGGGTATCGTCCTCTCGCTGCCTCGCATCGTCGCGTCGTCGCCACGCCGTCCGTCACGTCGTGGGACACGGCCCGGTCCGGTGTGCGGCCAGCCACTCCTCTCGCACCTTGCCTTCACCTGGCCGCCTGCTTCCTTCGCGCTCTCGTTCCTCTCTCGGCCATCTCGCGGACGCACACTGTCCCCTCGCTCATCCCCGCCGGTACGGTCCCGTCGACCCGATGCCGTTCCGGCACCGCGCTGCCCGCTTCCCGGGCCGCCGCCCCCGCCTCAGGTCCGCGTTCCGGACGCTGCGGCGGACCGCGGCGGCCGATCCCGGGGCCGGGGCGAAAAGACCACAGCCCTCGTGCCGTACCCCGGCGTGACGGGCCCCTCCGAACGCCGAAGGACCGAAGGATCCGTGCCCGTACCCGTCACCCTCTACGGCCGCACCGTGCGGCTGGAGCCCCTCGCCGAGCACCACGCCGCGGCCCTGGCCGAGGCCGGCGCCGAGGACCGTACGACCTACGCCTTCACCCCCGTTCCGCACGGCCTGGAAGCCGCCCGGGAGTACGTCTCCCGCGCGCTGGCCGACCAGGCGGCGGGCAGGTCGCTGCCGTTCGCCACGGTGAGCTGCGCCGACGACCGGGTGGTCGGCTCCACCCGGTTCCTGGAACTGGACTACTGGCAGGGCCCGCTGGTGTGGCCGCCGGTCCCCGGCGTGCCGCACGGTGATCCGCTGCTGGCCGTGCCGGACGCCGCCGAGATCGGCAACACCTGGCTGTCGCCGCGCGCCCAGGGCACCGGGATCAACACCGAGGCGAAGCTGCTGATGCTGCGCCACGCCTTCGAGACCTGGGGCGTGCAGCGGATCTCGCTGCGTGCGGACGCCCGCAACGCGCGCTCGCGGGCCGCCATCGAGCGGCTCGGCGCCACCTGCGAAGGCGTCCGCCGGGCCCACTCGCGGGGCCTGGACGGCGAGGTCCGCAGCACGGCGTTCTACTCCATCCTGGACGAGGAGTGGGAGGCCGTCCGCGACATCATCGAGCTGCGGATCGCCGCCGCGACCTCGCCGAGCGCGCCGGACCCGGCGCTCAACCAGGAGTGTCTTAGACACGGCGGCCCACTGATCGCCGCCTGAGCGCGGTGGGTCCCCTCCCGGCCGGGAGGGGACCCACCGCCTCGGCCCGCCCGGGGCCCGGCCGGCCCTCAGGCGTCGGCCTCCCAGACCTCGGGGTCGTACGGCGGGGTCAGGCCGGTGCGCCTGCGGGCCAGCTCCCGGGTCTCCTCGGGCAGCTCCTCGACGTCGACCAGCCGGGGCAGCAGCTGGGCCTCGGTCATCAGCGCCCGGAAGCAGAGCTCCACGGTGACGTCGTGGTCCGGGCGGTGCTCGACGGTGACCGGGTCACCGGCCCGGATCACCCCGGGCTCGACGATCCGCAGGTAGGCGCCGGGCAGCGCGCCCTCGGCGAAGCGCTTGACCCAGCCGCGCTCGTCCATCCAGCGGGCGAAGGTGGAGCAGGGGATCCGCGGCGAGGAGACCTCCAGCAGGACCTGCTCCCCGATCCGCCAGCGCTCCCCGATCAGGGCGCTGTCCACGTCCAGTCCGGCCGTGGTGAGGTTCTCGCCGAAGACGCCGCCCGCCAGCTCCCGGCCGAGTTCGCGCTCCCAGTGGTCCAGGCTCTCCCGCGCGTAGGCGTAGACGGCCTGGTCGTCGCCGCCGTGGTGGCGGACGTCGACGACCCGGTCACCGATCAGGCCGCCGTCCTGCCCGGCCTCCTTGGGCCCGGGGGCGCGCAGCCGGACGGGGTGGTCCACCGGGCGCTTGTCGATGCCGGTGGTCCTGACCTCGGACCGGGTGGCGGGGTTCGGGCGGACGTGGGCCAGGTTCACGGAGAGCAGATGTGCCATGCCCGCAGCCTAGGGCGGCGGCCGGGCCGGGGCGCGCCTTCACGGGCCGGTTCACCCGGTCAGGTCGGCGGACCGGCGGCCGGCGGTGCCCGGCCGGCCGACACCGACGGCGGAGCCGGGGGTCAGGGCGCGAGGAAGTCCGTGACGGTCCGGACGAAGGCGTCGGCGTCGTCCAGCCACGGGTAGTGGCCGGCGCCGGCCTGCACCCGGTGGACGGCCAGCGGGAAGGCCTCGGCGAACTCCGCGGCCCGCGCCGGGGTGGGGCCCCCGTCCAGCTCTCCGGCCAGCACCAGCACCGGCGCCTTGAGGCCGGCCAGGGCGGCCCGGGTACCGGCCGGGTCGAAGGCGCCCTCGGCGCGGTACGCCTCGGCGGCCTCGGCGTTGCGCTGACCGGCCTCGGCGGCCGCGTGCGCCCGGGCGGTCTCGTCCCACCGGCCGTACAGCAGCGGCAGCAGGTCGGTGCGCTGCTCGGGCGTGGCGGTGCCGGCCAGCACGGCGTCGAGGGCGGCCAGCGCGGCCGGCAGCCAGGGCCGCTCACCGCGCAGCCGGGCCGCCGCACGGTAGTCCGCGTCGCCGAACGGGATGCCGAGGGCGGCGCCGCTCGGGGTGATCAGGGCGAGCCGCCCGATCCGCTCGGGGTGCTCGGCGGCGTACCGGGTGGCGAGCGAGGCGCCGGCGGAGTGCGCGAGCAGGTCGATCCGGTCCGGGCCGAGGTGCGCGCGGAGCGCCTCGACGTCGGCGACCTGCCGGTCGCAGCGGTAGCCGGCCGGGTCGGCCGGCACGCCGGAGCGGCCGGTGCCGCGCAGGTCGAGCAGGATCAGGGTGCGGTGGGCGGCCAGGCCGCCCAGGTCGCCCAGGTACGCGGCGGCCCGCATCGCTCCGCCGGGCAGGCAGATCAGGGGCTCGCCGCGGCCGACCCGGCGGTAGGCGAGGGTGGTTCCGTCCGGAGCGGTGAAGGTGGGCATGGCCATGATCCTCGCGACCGGGGGGCTCCGGCGCAAGGAGGCCGGGCCAGGGCGGCGGTCCCGGTTGCGGAGCGGGGCAGGCCGGCGGGCCGGGGTCAGCAGCGGCTGTCGATCTCCTGGAACGAGCCGTAGTGGTCGGCGCTCCAGTACTGCTCGCCCGCCGCACCGGTGACCACCCGGCGGGTGCCGCGGTCCGCCGAGCCCGGGGTGGTGACGGTGTACTCGTGGTAGTAGCCGCTGCGCTGCCGGGGCAGCCGCCGCTCCCGGTTCTCGAACACCACGCCGTCCGAGCGGTACGGGTAGGGGCCGCCCGCGGCGATCAGGGCGAGGGTGTCGGCGGCCTGCCGCGGGAGGGCGGAACGGCAGACGTCGGCCAGGGCGGAACTGCTGGGCACCCAGCCGCCGGACGGCCGGGCGGACGACACGGCGGCGGACGGGCCGGGCGCGGACGGGCCGGGCGCGGACGGGC
>NZ_JAIZ01000160.1 GCF_000710465.2 Kitasatospora sp. MBT63
GTGCCGAGCACCGCCGCCGGGTCCGGTCCGGGTGCGGGCACGCCGAGCAGGGCGGCGGCGCGGGCGAGGGCGCGTCCGACCGGGGCGGCCAGCGACTCGTCCCCGGGGGCGAGGTCGGCGCCGCGCAGCCACAGCGTGGGCAGCGCGTTGGGGCCGGTGGACCGGCGGACGGCCAGCGCGGCGATCTCGGTGGTCCGGCCGGTCCCGGGTGCGCCGAGCAGGACGGTGACGGGCCGGCGCGGCTCCTCGCCGCAGATGCCGTCGGGGCGGTCGACCCGGTCCGCCGCCAGGTCGGCGATCCGGCCGGGCCCCGCGGTGGCGCTGCCGAGCTGGACGGCGGCCAGGCGCAGCAGTCCGGCCAGGTTGAGGGCGCGCCCGAAGGCGGGTACCTCGGCGGCGTTGCGCTCGAGCAGCTCGGCGAGCGGTCCGGCCGTGGTCGCTCCGGCGGCGGACGCACCCGCCGTGGACCCACCCGCCGTGGACGTACCGGCGGTGTCCGGGCCGGCGGTGTCCGGGCCCGGCCGGATCGGGGCGGCCGCGATCAGGTCGGGCCGGCCGAGGCCGCCGCGCAGGATCAGACCGGGCGTGACCACGGCGAGCACCGCGCCGGTGTCGGCGTCCAGTACCGGGCTGCCGGCCGGCGGGACCGGTCCGGGGCGGTCCGGCCGGATCAGCAGGGCGCCGGCGACCGGATGGAAGTCGTCCTGCCACGGGTACCCGGCGGCGCAGCGGCCCAGGACCCCGCCGGGCCGGGGCCGCTCCCCGGCCTCCTGGAGCATCACCACCGGCCCGCCGCCGAGGTCGCCGCCCTCGTGGGGGCCACCCCCGTGGGCGCCGGTGCCGTGGGCGAGCGGGAGCGCGGGCCCCGGCAGGCCGCCGACGGTGTCGGTGCGCAGCAGCGCCAGCGCCTGCCCGGGCAGCAGGTCGATGCTTCCGGCGCCGAGCACCCGGCTCTGCCCGCCGGGGGTGTGCAGCACCACCCGGGCGAGTCCGGCCACCACCTCGTGCGCGGTGACCACCGTGCCGTGCCGGTCGGCGACGAACCCCAGCCCGCGCAGCCCGCCGTCCAGGTCCCGGACCAGCAGCACCGCCTGGGCCGGGTCCGCCGCCGCACCGGTGTACCTCCCGGCCATGTCGCCCCGCCTCCCCGCGCCGGGCCGGCCGGGCGCCGGACCGGGCCCGGCACGGTTGCCGTTCTCGCGGCGGGGAGCCTGCCCAGCCCGGCGGGCGTACCACCGCGCCCACACCGTTCACCACGGGCTTTCGCCTCGCGCGCTCCCCCGTGCGGATGAACCGGAGGCGGATCGGGAGGCGGATCCGGCTCCGCCGCCGCCCACCCCGCTCCGCTCCGGCCCCGCCGCCGCCCGCCGCGCCCCGCACGGCGACGGCCCGCACGCCGACGGCCGCCACCCGGGAGCGGGCGGCGGCCGTGGCGGGGGCCGGGGACGGGGTGCGGGGTGCTGTCAGCCGACGAAGACGGCCACCGGGCGGGCGCTGCCGCCCTTCTCCTCCACCAGGGCCAGGAAGCGCCCGTCCGGGTCGAAGACCGCGACCGGGCCGTCCACCCCTAGTCCGGGGGCGGCGAGCTTCATGCCGTTGGACAGCAGCCGGGCCTGGTCGGCGTCGATGTCCCAGCGCGGGAAGGCGGCGTCGGCGGCCTCCGCGATCGGCAGCACCTCCAGCTTCTCCTCCAGCTGCTCCAGCGTGCGGGCCGACTCCACGCCGTACGGGCCGACCCGGGTGCGCCGCAGTGCGGTGAGGTGGCCGCCGACCCCGAGGCCCTCGCCCAGGTCGCGGGCGAGCGCCCGGATGTAGGTGCCGGAGGAGCACTCGACGGTGACGTCCAGGTCGATCACCGGGGTGCCGTCCTCGGCGAGCGCCGTCCGCTGCCCGTGCACGGTGAAGGAGTGCACGGTGGTGGGCCGGGCGGCGAGTTCGAAGTCCTCGCCCTCGCGGACCCGCGCGTAGGAGCGCTTGCCGTCGATCTTGATGGCGCTGACCTTGGACGGGACCTGCATGATCTCGCCGGTGAGGGCCGCGATCCCGGCGTCGATCGCCTCCCGGGTCACCGCCCCGGCCGAGGAGGAGGCGGTGACCTCGCCCTCCCGGTCGTCAGTGACGGTGGTCTGGCCGAGCCGGATGGTGGCCTCGTAGGTCTTGGCGGTGAGCATCAGGTGCCCGAGCAGCCGGGTGGCCCGCTCCACCCCGATCACCAGCACTCCGGTGGCCATCGGGTCGAGCGTGCCGGCGTGGCCGACCTTCCTGGTGCCGGCCAGCCACCGCATCTTGGCGACCACCCCGTGCGAGGTGATGCCCTCCGGCTTGTCGACGATGACCAGGCCGTCCGGGCCGGTTCCCTTGCGCTTCATCGGTTCTTCTCTGTGCGGGTGACGGATGTGCGGGTGACGGATGGGGGTGCGGCCGGCCCGGGGCATCCGGCGGCGGCCACGGCCGGAAGCTCCGGCCCGGGGCTACGACGTGCGGTCCAGCGCCGCCCGGAACCGGTCCACGGCGGCCGCCACGTCCTCGCGCACCGCGAACCCGGCGGCGTACACGTGCCCGCCGCCGCCCAGCTCCGCGCAGGCGGCGGCGACGTCCACCGCGCCCCGGGAACGGCTGGAGCCGCGCAGGGTACCGTCCGGGTCCTGCTTGAGCACCAGCGCGACCTCGGCCTCGGCGGCCCGCCGCACGACGTCGATCAGGCCCTCCAGCTCCTCCACGGTCACGCTGTACAGCACCAGGTCCTGGTACGGCACCCAGGTCCACACCAGGCCGCGGCCGCCGGCCTGCTCGGGCTCGTAGCGGGCCCGGTCCAGGGCTGCGGCGAGCACCTTGAGGTAGCCGAAGGAGGAGGTGTCCCAGAGCTGCCGGGAGATCTCGTCGTGGCGGATCCCGGTGGCCAGCAGCCGGCCGGCCAGCTCGTGGGTGGCGGGGGTGGTGGCGGCGTACCGGAACGAGCCGGTGTCGGTGGCGACGCCGGTGTACAGGCAGGTGGCCAGCTGCTGGTCGAGCGGCACGCCGAGGCGGCGCAGCAGTTCGTCGACCAGGACGGCGGTGGCCGGTGCGGCCGGGTCGATCAGCCGGTGGGTGCCGAAGCCGGGGTTGGAGGCGTGGTGGTCGATGACCACCAGCACCGGCGCGGCGAAGGCCTTGTCGTGGAGCAGCCCGAGCCGGCTCTCGGCGGCGACGTCGAAGCAGACCACCAGCTCCGGCACGTCCGGCACCTCGGCGGCGGGCACCAGCAGCTCCTGGCCGGGCAGGAAGGACAGCGACTGCGGGATCACCTGCGGGTCGTCGCCGAAGGAGACCCGCACCTGGTGGCCGAGCGAGCGCAGCGCGAGACCGGCCGCCAGCGCCGAGCCCAGCGCGTCACCGTCCGGGTTGATGTGGCAGATCAGGTCGATCACCGGGGCCCGGACGATGGCCGCGACGGCGCGCTGCCACTCGTGCTCCAGGCCCGGCTGCTCCGCCCGCGGGCCCGGAAGCACCGCGAGGGCGCCCTCCACCGTGCTGGTGGAGGCCGCCCCCGTGATGTCGCCGGCCGCTGCCGGCTCGCCGGCCATGACTACTCGTCCTCGTCCGCGTCGTCCTGCTCGGCGCCCGGCACCCGGTACGGGTCGGCGTCCCCGGCGTAGCTGGCGCCGGCGGCGGCGGTGCGCACCGCCGCGTCGGACTGCCGTGCCCGGTCGAGCAGGTCGTCGATGTTCTTGGCGTTGTCCGGCAGCGCGTCGGCGACGAAGGTGAGCGTCGGGGTGAAACGCACCCCGGTCTGCTTGCCGACCTCGGAGCGCAGCACGCCCTTGGCGCTCTCCAGCGCCGCGGCGCTGGCCTGGCGCTCCGTCTCGTCACCGTAGACGGTGTAGAAGACGGTGGCCTCGCGCAGGTCCCCGGTGACCCGGGCGTCCGTGATGGTCACGTAGCCCAGGCGGGGGTCCTTGATCCGGCGCTGCAGGGTCTCGGCCACCACCACCTGGATGCGGTCTGCGAGCTTGCGCGCCCTTGCGGTGTCGGTCACGTTGCCTCCTCGTGCGGTGGGCTCGGTATCCGGGAGAACACTCGCCCGGGTGGGGCCCATGCCCCAACGTACCTGCCCGCGCCCAGCCTTGTGGGCGCTCTCGGTCCTCGGCTCTGTGACGGTGGCGCCTGGGCACCACCGTCGCCGCTCTCAGTCATCGTCGCTGTTGTGGAACCGTCTCCTCGCGGAGAGCAGCTGCACTTCGGGGCGGCCGGCGACGAGCCGCTCACAGCTGTCCAGGATCTCGGTCACGTACCCGGCTTCGCCGGACACCACCGCCAGGCCGATCTCGGCCCTGCGGTGCAGCTCCTGGTTCCCGGTCTCGGCAGCGCACACGCTGTACTTGCGCTGCAGTTCGGCCACGATGGGCCGCACGATCGAACGCTTCTCCTTCAGCGAGTGGACGTCGCCGAGGAGCAGGTCGAAGGTGAGTGTTCCAACGAACATGTGGACAGGTCTCGCCGACCTGAAGGCCTCGTAGCAACCACCCCGGAGGGCGGACGTACGTGGACCCTACACAGCGAGACCGGGGCCGGTCGACGGGAATTCACCCCTGCCGAACGGCCCCGGCCGACACCGACTAGGCGCGCGGCTTCTCGCGCATCTCGTAGGTCTCGATGACGTCCTCGACCTTGATGTCGTTGAACGACCCGAGGGTCACACCGGCCTCGAAGCCCTCGCGGACCTCGGTCGCGTCGTCCTTGAAGCGGCGCAGACCCTCGATGTTGAGGTTCTCCGCCACGACCTTGCCGTCGCGCAGCAGGCGGGCCTTGGTGTTGCGTCGGATGACGCCCTCGCGGACGAGGACACCGGCGATGTTGCCGAACTTGGAGGAACGGAACACCTCGCGGATCTCCGCCGAACCGAGGCGGACCTCCTCGTACTCCGGCTTGAGCATGCCCTTGAGGGCCGCCTCGATCTCCTCGATCGCCTGGTAGATGACCGAGTAGTACCGGATGTCGACGCCCTCGCGCTCGGCCGCGGTACGGGCACGCCCCTCGGCGCGCACGTTGAAGCCGATGATGATGGCGTCCG
The DNA here is from genome assembly GCF_000710465.2 of Kitasatospora sp. MBT63. GTDB lineage: Bacteria > Actinomycetota > Actinomycetes > Streptomycetales > Streptomycetaceae > Kitasatospora. The sequence goes on from NZ_JAIZ01000160.1 coordinate 5,051, forward strand.
AGCCCATCGCCAGGTCCACGTCGGACTCGGTGATGGCACCCACACCGCGGTGCAGGATCCGGAGCTCGACCTCCTCGCCCACGTCCAGCTTGACGAGGGCGTCCTCGAGGGCTTCCACCGAACCGGAGACGTCACCCTTGATGATGAGGTTGAGCTTCTCGATGCTGCCGGCCAGCAGGGCCGCCTCGAAGCCTTCGAGCGAGACCCGGACGCGGCGCTGCGCGAAGGACGCGTTGCGGTCGCGGGCGGCACGCTTCTCGGCGATCTGACGGGCCGTGCGGTCCTCGTCGACGACGATGAAGCTGTCGCCGGCGCGGGGCACCGAGGTGAGACCGAGCAGCAGGACCGGACGGGACGGGCCCGCCTCGGCGATGCTGTTGCCGTTCTCGTCCAGCATGGCGCGGACCCGGCCGTAGGCGTCGCCGACCACGATCGAGTCGCCGACGCGCAGCGTTCCGCGCTGCACGAGCAGGGTCGCCATGGCACCGCGGCCCTTGTCGAGGTGGGCCTCGATGGCGATGCCCTGCGCGTCCTGCTCCGGGTTGGCCCGCAGGTCGAGCGAGGCGTCCGCGGTCAGGACCACGGCCTCCAGCAGCTGGTCGATGTTCAGACCCTGGCGCGCGGAGATGTCGACGAACATGGTGTCGCCGCCGTACTCCTCGGCCACCAGACCGAACTCGGTCAGCTGACCGCGGACCTTGGTCGGGTCGGCACCCTCGACGTCGATCTTGTTGACCGCGACCACGATCGGCACACCGGCGGCCTTGGCGTGGTTGAGCGCCTCGACCGTCTGCGGCATGACACCGTCGTTGGCCGCGACCACCAGGATCGCGATGTCGGTGGACTTGGCACCACGGGCACGCATGGCGGAGAACGCCTCGTGACCCGGGGTGTCGAGGAAGGTGATCGGACGCTCTTCGTCGTTCACCGTCGCGGTGACCTGGTAGGCACCGATGTGCTGGGTGATGCCACCGGCCTCGCCGGCCACCACGTTGGTCTTGCGGATGGCGTCCAGCAGGCGGGTCTTACCGTGGTCGACGTGACCCATGACGGTGACCACCGGCGGGCGCGCGACGAGCATCTCGTCGTCGCCCTCGTCGGCACCGAAGTCGATGTCGAACGACTCCAGCAGCTCGCGGTCCTCGTCGTCGCGGCTGACGATCTCGAGCACGAAGCCCATCTCGCCGGCCAGCAGCTCCAGGGTGGCGTCCGAGACCGACTGGGTCGCGGTCACCATCTCACCGAGGTTGAACATCACCGAGACGAGCGCCGCCGGGTTGGCGTTGATCTTCTCCGCGAAGTCCGTCAGCGAGGCACCGCGCGACAGGCGGACGGTCTGCCCGTTGCCGCGGGGCAGCATCACACCGCCGACGGACGGGGCCTGCATGGCCTCGTACTCCTGGCGCTTCGCCCGCTTCGACTTGCGACCACGGGCCGGACGGCCACCGGGGCCACGGCCGAACGCACCCTGCGTGCCACCACGGGCACCCGGGCCACCGGGACGGCCGCCGAAGCCACCGGGACGGCCACCGCCGCCGCCGAAGCCGCCACCGCCGCCGCCACCGGGACGGGGGCCGCCGAAGCCGCCGCCGCCACCGGCCGGACGCGAGCCCGGACCGGCCGGACGGCCGGCGAAACC
>NZ_JAIZ01000161.1 GCF_000710465.2 Kitasatospora sp. MBT63
CGCGGGGCCGGTCAGCGCAGCAGCCGGCGCTCCTTGGCGGCGGCCACCGCGCCCGCCCGGGTGTCGACGCCCAGCTTGGCGTAGATCCGGCCGAGGTGGGTCTTGACGGTCGCCTCGCTGATGAACAGGGCCCGGGCGATCTCCCGGTTGCCGTGGCCCTGGGCGAGCTGGGCGAGGATGTCCTGCTCGCGGTCGGTCAGCTGGGGTGCCGGGGCGCGCATCTGGGCCATCACCCGGGTGGCGACCGGCGGGGAGAGCGCGGTGCGGCCCTCGGCGGCGGCGTGGATGGCGGCGAACAGTTCCTCGGGGCGCTCCGCCTTGAGCAGGTAGCCGGTGGCGCCGGCGGCGATGGCCCGGGTGATGTCGGCGTCGGTGTCGTAGGTGGTGAGCACCAGCACCCGGGCGGCGGCGGGCCCGGTGGTGATCCGGCGGGTGGCCTCGATCCCGTCGATGCCCGGCCCGAGCTGCAGGTCCATCAGCACCACGTCCGGCCGCAGCCGTTCGGCCAGCGCGACCGCCTCCTCGCCGCTGCCCGCCTCCCCGGCCACCTCGATGCCGGGGGCGCTGGCCAGCAGGGCCAGCAGGCCGGCCCGGACCACCGCGTGGTCGTCGCAGACCAGCAGCCGTACGTCCGTGTTCACCGGTCCTCCAGCGGGATCGAGGCGGAGACCACGGTGCCTTCGCCGGGGGTGCTCTCGACGGTGAGGGTGCCGCCGAGCTGGCGCAGTCTGGCCCGCATCGCGGGCAGCCCGTGGCCGCGCCCGGCCGCCGGGGGGCCACCCGGCGGGGTGTCACCATCCGCTCCCGCACCGCCGGGCGGCCCGGCCAGGCCGCGGCCGTCGTCCGCGATGTCCAGGACGGCCTGGTCGCCGAGGTAGGAGAGGCTGAGCGCGGCCGTCCGGGCGTCGGCGTGTTCGCGGACGTTGGCGAGCGCGCCCTGCGCGATCCGCAGCAGGGCGGCCTGTGCGGCGGCGGGCACCGGGACGGGCGCGCCGTCGATGCGGACGTGCACCGGGCGCCCGCTCTCGGCGGTCTCCCGTTCGGCGAGGGCCCGCAGTGCGGCCTCCAGCGTGCCGCCGTCGGCGAGTTCGGCGGGAGCGAGGTCGTGGACGAAGCGACGGGCCTCGGCCAGGTTGCGGGCGGTGATGGCGGTGGCGGTCCGGACGTGGCCGCGGGCGGTGGCCGGGTCGCGTTCCCAGACCCGGTCGGCGGCCTGGAGCAGCATCTGCTGGCTGGACAGGCCCTGCGCCAGGGTGTCGTGGATCTCCATGGCGAGCCGTTCGCGTTCGGCGAGCGTGCCCTCGCGGCGTCCGGTGGCGGCCAGTTCGCGGCGGGTGCTGATCAGGTCGTCGATCAGGGCGCGCTGCCGGGCACCCTGCCGTTCCATGTACCGGAAGACCGCCGTGGCGAGGACCGCGACGGTGGGCGGCAGCAGCGGCAGGGTGGGGTCGAAGCCGTCCGACAGCCGCAGTTCGGCGGTCACCACCAGCGCGGTCATCGCGCCGATCACCGGGACGGCGGCCCGGGTGGGCAGGGCCCGCAGCACGGTGTAGATCAGCGGTACGGCGCACCAGGCGAAGCTGGGCGCCATCAGCACCAGGACCGCCCAGCTGCCGAGCACCGCGAGCAGGCCGGCCAGCTCGGCGGGGCGCCGCCCGGCGGCGGCCAGGCGGCCCGGGCTCCGGGCGGGCAGCAGCAGGTGCGCCGCGGCCAGCGCGACCGACAGTCCGATCACCCAGGGGGTGCGGGCGGAGTGCCAGTGGTGGTCCAGGTACCGGGTGAGCGAGGCGGCGAGCAGCAGCAGGAAGGCGATCCGCATCACCGTGGCCAGCCACCCCGCGTCGGGGTCGCCGGCCGGCGGCCGGTGGTCGTCCACGTGGTTCTCCTCGTCCGTCGGCGGGCCCGCTCCCGCCGGCTGTCCTCCTGGCATGGTGGCCCGCCAGGGGGCCGTGCGCATCGACCGATCGGCCGACCCCCGTGTCGTCCATGATGCCTGCCGGTCCGGGCCGGTCCGACGATCCGGACGGCGGGTGGCCGGCCGGAGGATCGAGGCAGAGCGGGAGCCGGTGCGGTTCCCGGAGCCGATCCGAGCAGGAGCCGAAGCATGACGAAGATGAGCCCGCGGGCCCGTGTACTGACCGGCGCCGTCGCCGTGGCCGCCCTGGCGGCGGGCACCCTCGGTGCGGTGTCGGCCAACGCCGAGACCGGCCGGGCACCGGAGGCCGCCAAGGCGGACGCGGTGAAGGCCGATGCCGCCGACCGCAACCTCACCGGGTCGACGGGCCTGAGCATCGAGGCCGCCACCAAGGCCGCCCAGGCCGCCCTGGACGCCGCCGAGAAGGGCGGCCAGCACGTCTCGGTGGCCGTGGTCGACCGCAACGGCGTGACCCGGGTGCTGCTGAAGGGCGACGGCGCGGGCCCGCAGTCCCCGGAGTCGGCCGAGCGCAAGGCGTTCACCGCGGTGTCCTGGAACGCGCCCACCTCCGAGCTGGTCAAGCGCCTGGCGGCCACCCCGAACCT
>NZ_JAIZ01000162.1 GCF_000710465.2 Kitasatospora sp. MBT63
CCGGGGCGGGGCAGGGGGAGGAGGGTGGGTTCATGGCATGTCATCACGCGAACGGCGCGCACCGGGAGGTGCTGGAGCGCTACACCGAGGCGGTGGAGGAGTTCGGCCGGCTGGTCGGCATGGTTCTGGCGCGCCAGTGGGGGCTGCCGACGCCGTGCACCGAGTGGACCGTCCGGGACCTGGTCAACCACCTGACGGCGGAGCAGCTGTGGGTGCCCGAGATGCTCGCCGGGCTCACGGTGTCGCAGGTCGGGCCCAGGTACCAGGGGGACGTGCTGGGGGACGACCCGGCCGAGGCCTGGGATTCGGCGGTGCGGGCCGCCACGGCGGCCTTCACCGCGCCGGGGGCGCTCGACCGCACCGTCCACCTGTCGTACGCGGACCGGGACGCGCTCGGCTACTGCCGGGAGATGGCGGTGGACGCCGTGGTGCACGGCTGGGACCTGGCCAGGGCGCTCGGCGGTGCGGGCCGGATGACGCCGGCGGCCGCCGGGTTCGTCCTGGCCGAGGTGGTGGCCTACGGCGACCTGTCCTCCACCGGCATGTTCGCCACCGCCGTGCCGACCGGCCCGGACGCCGACCCGCAGACCCGGTTGCTGGGGCTGGCGGGCCGGGATCCGGGCTGGTCGCCGCCGGGCTGAGGCTCGGGGCCGTGGGGCCGGCGCCCCGGAGCCCGGCGGTCGCCGTGGGGCGGCCGGCGCGTACCGGCCGTGCCCAGCGCCGGGGGTCAGCAGTCCCGGAACTCCGGTGACTGGTTGAGCAGCTGGGCGCGGACCGAGGTGAACCGCCGGTAGGTCTCGCCCTGTTCGGCGCCCGGATGGAAGACCGCCACGCGGTGGCAGTTCTGGAAGGCGAGGCGGACGTTGAAGTGCCGTTCCAGGCTGCTCCGGATCGCGTCGCTGGCCAGGGCCCGCAGCAGCTGGGCGCGTTCCGCCTCGGTCGGGGCGGTGGTGTTGTCGGCGAACTCGGCCGTGCCGCCCCGCAGTTCGCCGGTCAGCCGGGAGATCAGCCGGTAGGCGTAGGGGAGTGAGGTGCGGACGGTGTCGACGAACGCGCTCTCGTCGACCTCGTCGCGCTCGGCCTGGGCCAGCAGGGTGGGGGAGACGTCGAGGGACATCGGACCAGCTCCTTCTTAGAAGTGAAAGTCATTTCCAATTCGGGATCCTGGTGTTCCGCTGACGCACTGTCAAATCCCTGCTGAGCCGTCCGGGTCGGCGGCCTTGCGAGGTGGGGCCCGCGGGGCCGACCGGGCTTCGGCCGGACGGGCGGGGCTGCCGCGCACCGGCTGCGGTCGCGTGCTGCTGCGGCCGTTCCTAGGCTGGAGCCACACCGAGGAGGGCCGGCCCGAGGAGGCGTCGCATGACACAGCAACCGGACCTGGGGGCGGAGGCGGACCGGCGGATCCTGGAACGGATCAGCGACATGGTCGCCGCCGAGCGTGACCTGCGGGCGCTCCTCGCCGACGGCCGGATCGACGCCGACACCGAGCGGCAGCGGCTGCGCGACATCGAGCAGCAGCTCGACCAGAGCTGGGACCTGCTCCGCCAGCGGCGGGCGCGCAAGGAGGCCGGTGAGGATCCCAACCTGGCGAGCGTGCGCAGCGTCGAAGAGGTCGAGCAGTACGAGTCCTGAGGCCGGGGCGGGCCCGGAGGCTCAGGACTCCTCGGGGGCCGCGATGTCGAGGGCGGCGGCGTCGAGGGCTGTGGCGTCGAGCGCCGCGATGTCCAGGACCGCCGCGTCGAGGGCGGCGGTGACGCGGTCGAGCATGGTGCGCAGCTCGGTGAGGTCGGTGAGCGCCAGGCCGGTCGCCCGGCTGATCCGGCGGGGCACCTGGAGCGCCTGCTCCCGCAGGGCGGCGCCCGCCTCGGTGAGGCTGACGGTGACCGAGCGCTCGTCCTCGGCGCTGCGCTCGCGGCGGACCAGGCCGGCCGCCTCCAGTCGCTTGAGCAGGGGGGAGAGGGTGCCGGAGTCGAGGCGCAGGCGCTCGCCGATCTGCTTGACCGGGAGTTCGCCGTGCTCCCAGAGCACCAGCATCGCCAGGTACTGCGGGTAGGTCAGGCCGAGGTCCTTCAGGGTGACCCGGTAGACGCCGCCGAAGGCACGCGCGGCGGCATGCAGGGAGAAGCAGATCTGCCGGTCGAGGCTGAGCAGCTCCGCGTCCGGCAGCTCGGAGAGCGTGGTCATGGCTCCCAGGGTACCGGGAGGCTGTCGCCGACGATTTAGTTGTGCGCAATTCAGTTGTGTGCTCTACTTGTGGTCGTGAGGGCGGCCCGAAGACTCCGGCGGGCCGTCGAAGGCGACGAAGGGAACCCCTGATGGACGCGCTGTACACGGCTGCCGCCACCGCCAACGGCCGCGAGGGCCGCACGGTCAGCTCCGACGGCCGGCTCGACCTCGCGCTGGCGATGCCGCCGGCGCTCGGCGGCAACGGCGAGGGCACCAACCCCGAGCAGCTGTTCGCGGCCGGCTACGCGGCCTGTTTCGCCAGCGCGCTGGGCCTGGTCGGCCGGCAGGCCCGGGTCGACACCGGGGAGATCTCGGTGACCGCCGAGGTCTCGATCGGCAAGGACGACACCGGCTTCGGCCTGGCCGTGACGCTGCGCGTCGAGCTGCCGGACGCCCTCGCCGGCGAGACCGGTGAGCTGCTGGTCAAGCAGGCCCACGAGGTCTGCCCGTACTCCAAGGCCACCCGCGGCAACATCCCGGTGGAGCTCGTCGTCGAGTAGGTCCGGCGGGGAAGCCCGGCCGCAGGCGACGCGGCAACGCCCGAGGGCCCGTACCACTTCGCGGTGGTACGGGCCCTCGGGCGTTGCGTCACGCGGAGCCGGGCGTCGGCCGCGCGGGTCAGAGCGGGAGCAGCTCCGGGCGCTTGGCCTCGACGTGGTCGCCGGAGGATTCGCCGCGCAGCCGCCGGCCGACCCACGGGATCAGGTAGGTCCGGGCCCACTGCAGGTTCTCCCGGCGCTGCTCCGCCGGGGTCGGCGCCGGAATCGCCGGCCACGGCGCCTCGGGGTCGTCGGTGCCCGGCAGTCCGAGCGAACGGGCCGCGAGCAGCGCGACCCGCTGGTGGCCCTCGGGGGACAGGTGCAGCCGGTCGTCGTGCCAGGCCCGCCGGTCGTGGACCGAGCGCAGCGACCACAGGTCGGCCACCACGCAGTCGTTGCGGTCGGCGATGGCCCGCAGGTGCACGTTGTACGTGGCGATCTTGCCGCGCAGGTGGCGCAGCACCGGCACGTCGCGGGTGTCGAAACCGGTGCACACCAGCACCGTGCCCGCGCTGCGCCGCAGCTCCACCACCGCCCGCTCGAAGCGCTCGGCGACCTCGTCCGGGTCGCTGCCCGGACGCAGGATGTCGTTGCCGCCCGCGCAGAAGGTCACCAGGTCGGGCTGGATCCGGTGGACCTGCGGCACCTGCTCGGCGCTGATCTGGTCGAGCAGGCGCCCGCGGACGGCCAGGTTGGCGTAGCGGAAGCCGCCGACGGGGTCGCGGTCGGCGAGCATTCCGGCCAGGCGGTCCGCCCAGCCGGCGAACCGGCCGTCCTCGCCCGGGTCGTTGAGGCCTTCGGTGAAGGAGTCGCCGAGGGCGACGTACGAGTGAAGGTCAGGGGTCTCCTGGTGATCGGCCATGGTGAAGATAGTTCACCTTGTGAAGTGACTTACGCCACCGTAGGTGGCCCGGTGCGGAGCGTGATCTCCGCCACGGTGCCCGCGGGGCCGGTCCGCGCGGGCGGCCGGACCGTAGGGTGGAGGCCGCGGACCGCCGGCCGGCGGACCCGTCCGGGCCGTCCGGCCCGCCCGGCCAGACCAGGAGTCCCGTCCCATGTCCGACGCCGTCCACGACGAGAAGACCCGGCGCCGGGCCATGATGATCCGGGCCTCGATCTACATCGCGGGCACCCACCTGTTCGCCGGTTTCGTGATCCTGCTCTTCGCCCTCGGCGGCCGCCACCACTGAGCCGCCCCCTGCCGGGGTCCGCCGCCCACCACCGCGGCTGGTGCGACCGCACAGCCGTTCGTGGGGAATCCGTCCACCGGTGTGGAGGATCGCCCGTTGTGTCCGACACGTCCGGAAACAGAGCATGAACGGACGGTGCGGCCCGGTCCGCCCCGGAACCAGCCGGCGGCTCTCCCCGTTCCGCCGCACGGAACACCTGGAAGACGATGCCGCAGCCCCAAGCCACGTCCGCCGCCACCGGCCACGCCCTGATCGAGCAGCACGGCGTCGACACCATCCCGGAGGCGGAGCGCACCAGCACCCCGCGCGACGTGCTCACCATCCTGATCGGCTCCAACCTCGCCTTCGGCGTCGTCGTCTTCGGCTGGCTGCCCGTCTCCTTCGGCCTCTCCTTCTGGGCCGCCACCAGCTCGGTGGTGGTCGGCACCGTGCTCGGCATCGCGCTGACCGCGCCGCTGGCCCTGGTCTCGCTGCGCACCGCGACCAACCTCTCCACCAGCTCCGGGGCGCACTTCGGCGTCCGCGGACGGCTGATCGGCTCGGTCGTCGGCCTGCTGCTGTCGCTGGGGTACACCGCGCTGTCGCTGTGGGTCGGCGGCGACGTGGTGGTCGGCGCGCTCAACCGGCTGCTCGGCCTGCCCGCCCACGGCCCCGCGTACGTCGCGACCTACACCGTGCTGGCCGCCCTCAGTGCGACCGCCGCCGTCTTCGGCTACCGGCTGCTGCTGCGGCTGGAGAAGGTGCTGATGTGGGCGATGGGCGCGCTGCTGCTGGCCGGGCTGCTCGCCTTCGCGCCGCAGTTCGACGCCTCGGCGCACGGCTCGTACCTGCTCGGCGGCTTCTGGCCGACCTGGCTGCTGTCGGTGGTGGCGGCCGGGCTGAGCGGCCCGATCGCGTTCATCACCCTGCTCGGCGACTACACCCGGTACGTCTCGCCCGCCCGGCACAGCGGCCGCAAGGTGCTGCGCTCCACCGTGCTCGGGCTGTTCGCGGGACTGCTGATCCCGCAGCTGTTCGGCACCTTCACGGCCATCGCGACCGGCGGCGGCCAGGACTACGTGGGCGGGCTGATCGCCGGCGCGCCGCTCTGGTTCCTGGTGCCGCTGCTGCTCAACGGCCTGCTCGGCAGCGCCGGGAACACCGGCCTGATGCTGTACAGCATGGGGCTGGACCTGGACGCCATCCTGCCCCGCGCCACCCGCCTGCAGGCCACCTACGTGGTGGCCGGGCTCGGGACGGTCCTGGTCTTCCTCGGGCACTTCGTGTGGAACGCGCAGTCCGCCGTCACCTCGTTCGTCCTGGTGCTGACGGCGATCGGCGCGCCCTGGGCGGTGATCACCCTGATCGGTCACGTGCGCTGCCGCGGCGACTACGACCGGCAGTCGCTGCAGGTCTACAACCGGGGTACCCGCGGCGGCATCTACTGGTACCGCACGGGCTGGAACATCCCGGCCACGGTGGCCTGGGCGGCCGGCAGCGCGGTCGGCCTGTGCGGCGTCGACACGCCCGTCTACCACGGCTTCCTGCTCCCGCTGACCGGCGGGATCGACGTCAGCTTCCTGCTCTCCGGTGCGGTGGCGGCGCTGCTGTACCTGGGGCTCTCCCGCCGGCAGCGCGGCCCGACCGGGCGGCCGACGGCGGCGGCCGGTACGGCCCGGGCCGGGGTCGGGCCGCGTACCTGACCGGGCCGCGGGGCTTTCGCGCAGGTGCGGCGGGCCACGGTCGGGGAGGGCGCGGTCAGAGGGGGGTGGCGGCCTTGAGCAGGAGGAGCAGGGCGACGGCCGCGTTGAGCGAGGACACCGCGGAGGCGGCGGTGCCGGCGGCGGCGACCATGGTGGCGAGGCCGGCCCGGCTGTGGGCCGGGGGCCAGCCGCTGGTGCGCGGGCCCGGCGCGAG
>NZ_JAIZ01000163.1 GCF_000710465.2 Kitasatospora sp. MBT63
CAGGGAGCAGGCCGAGGCCAGGCTGGCGGCCCAACAGGCCCAGGTCGCCGAGATCACCGCCCGCCGCGAGGAACTCCTCGCGGAGCTGGCGGCCGCCCGCAGCACCACCCTGGAACTGGAGCGCCGCCGCCAGGACGCGCTGGACGAGATCGCCGCCCGCGAGGCCGAGGAGCAGGCGCGGGCGGCCGCGGTCGCCGCCGCAGCGGCTTCGGCACCGGCGGCCCCCGCCGCCGGGCCCGCCGGTGGGTCCGTCAGCGGAGGTCCCTGGTCCGCGGTGGGCGCGCAGGCGGCCGTGGCCTTCGCCAAGTCGAAGATCGGACTTCCGTACATCTGGGGCGGGGAGGGCCAGACCGGCTACGACTGCTCCGGGCTCACCATGATGGCCTGGCGTCAGGCCGGCAAGCGGCTCACCCACTTCGCGGCTGACCAGTACGCCGAGTCCACCCCGGTCTCGTACGGCCAACTCCGCCCGGGGGACCTGGTGTTCTGGACCAGGACCGGCCGTCCGGCGGACATCTACCACGTCGGCATCTACCTCGGCGAGGACCAGATGATCGAGGCCCCCCGCCCCGGCACCGCCATCAAACAGGCCAGCCTCTGGATCATGGGGCGCCCGGACTTCTACGCCCGCCCGTAGCTGAAGCCACCCGTCGGTGAAGGCGCCTGTGGGTGAAGGCGCCTGTGGGTGAAGGCGCCCGTCGGCGAAGGTGCCCGGGGCGGCCGGGCGGAAAATCGGATGCCGGGCCCGGACCTGCGCCGTACGGTGGCCGGATGGGGAACGTAGCGCCGGGCCGGCTCGGCCACGAGATCGAGATCCGCGCGGTCACCGAGGACGAACTCCCGGACTGGGACCGCGCCATCGCCCGCGGCTTCCTGCGTCCGCACACCGGCTCCGGCCTCCACTGGCGGCAGTTGCTGTTCGAGCCGGGCCGCTGCCTCGGTGCCTTCGACGCCTCGGACCAGGGCCGCTGCGTCGCCACCTTCCGCAGCTTCGACACCGAGCTGACCGTGCCCGGCGGCGCCACCCTGCCGGTCGACGCGATCACCGCCGTCACGGTCACCGCCACCCACCGCCGCCGCGGCCTGCTCACCGGCATGATCAACCGTGACCTGGCCGCCGCCCGCGAGCGCGGCAGCGCGGCAGCGATCCTGATCGCCGCCGAGTACAACATCTACGGCCGCTACGGCTTCGGCCCGGCCACCACCACCCACGGCCTGCAGATCGACCTGGCCCGCTCCGGCGGCCTGCGGCCCGACCTGCCGCTGCCGTCCGGCGGCCGGATCGACTTCGTCCCGATGGCGGACGTCCGCAAGCTGGGCGCCGAACTCCACGAGCGCTGGCGCCGGACCCAGCCCGGCGCCATCAGCCGCTCCGAGGCCTGGTGGCGGCTGGAGACCGGCGACATCACGCTCCCCGGCTACGACTGGAAGGAGCCGTTCACCGCGCTCCACCGCGACGCCGAGGGCGAGGTCACCGGCCTGATCACCTACACCGTCGACGACAAGTGGGACGGCATGGTGCCCACCTGCACCCTCACCGTCCTCGACCACCTCGCGCTGGATCAGCCGACCGCCAACGCGCTCTGGCAGCTCGTCTTCTCCGTCGACTGGGTCCGCACCATCGCCATCGACAGCCTCGGCGTGGACGACCCGCTGCGGCTGCTGCTCAAGGACCCGCGCGGGGTGCGTCCCAACCCGGACACCGGCGACTTCACCTGGCTGCGGCTGCTCGACCTGGAGGCCGCCTTCGGGGCCCGCAGCTACGCCGCCGCCGGTCGGCTGGTGCTGGAGGTCGACGACCCGGCGGGCCACGCCGGCGGCCGGTGGGCGCTGGAGACGTCCGCCGACGGCACCGGGCGCTGCGTTCCGACGGGGGAGGAACCCGATCTCGCACTGACCGTGGGCCGGCTCGGCGAGCTCTACCTCGGCGCGTCCGGCGCGACCACGCTCGCCGCCGCCGCCCTGCTCACCGAGCTCACCCCCGGCGCGGCCGCCACCGCGGACCTGCTGCTGCGCACCCCGCGCCGGGCCTGGAACCCGGACGGTTTCTGACCCGCGGAGCCGGCGGCGTGGGGTCCGCCCGGCGCGCCGTCAGATCAGGACGAACGCGCCGGCGGTCGCCGCCCCGAGTGCCGCGCCGGCCACGGTCTGCGCGGCCGAGTGGTATCCGAGCGCGACCCGGGACCAGCAGACCGCGCCGACCGCCGGGTACACGGCGAGCCACCAGGGGGAGCCGACGGCGGCGAGCATCGCGACCACGGCGGAGGCGACCGCCGAGTCCACGCTGATCTTCCAGGCGGTGTTGACGGCCAGCAGGCCGACGGTCATGCCCCAGAGCGCGAGCATCGCGACCAGGATGCCCTGCGGGGCGTGCCCCAGCAGCATCACCGCCGAGCCGGTCCCGATCGATCCGAGGATCACCAGGAAGATCGGTGTGCGCTTGGTGCGGTCGACGACGTGGCGGTCGCCCCAGGTGCCCCGCCGCCGTTCCCACTCGATGTAGGAGGCGGGGACGATCCCGGCGCACAGCGCGCCGAGCAACCCCCACGGGGCACCCCGCCAGCTCCCGGCCGCGGCGATCCCGAGGCCGGTCATCCCGGCGAGCAGGACGTTGCGGGGCTGGAGCAGGTCGGTGACGGTCCGTGCGACGTGGGTCCGTGCGGTCCCGGTACGGGCGGTCCCGGTCGGTGCGGTCCCGGTGCGGGCCGTGGTGGTCACGGCCGGACGGTGCGGCCGACGGTCGGCAGCACGAAGTCCTGGATCAGCCCCTTGGCGTCGCGGACCAGCGGGCGGAAGATCCGGTACCGGGAGAGGTTGACCACCTTGGCCACCAGCGGGGTGCAGCGCTTGACGAAGGCCCGGGTCCGCTCGGTGTCCGGGGTACGGTCGAAGACCCAGTAGAGCACCACGATCATCAGGTGCAGCCAGAGCAGATCGGGCATCAGCTCGACCAGTTCGGCGTCCAGCTTGGGTGCCAGCTCGGAGCCGCTGAGGGTCTCCCGGAACAGCTCGACCGCGGTCGCCCGGGCCGGGTGCGACTCGTTCGAGAACGGGCTGAGCGGGCTGTCCGGGTCGGCTGCGGTCCGGAAGAACTGGGCGGCGAACTCGTGGTACGGCGCCGCACAGTCCACCCAGGAGGTCAGCGCGATCTCCAGCCGCTCCGCGAAGTCCTTGGTGTGGGCCATCCGCTGCCGGGCGTCGGCGGCGTGCTCGTACGTCATCCGGTCGTAGAAGCCCTGGATCAGGTACTCCTTGGACGCGAAGTAGTAGTAGGCGTTGCCGACCGAGACCCCGGCCTCCTTGGCGATGGCGCGCATCGTGGTCTTGTCGTAGCCGCGCTCCTGGAACAGCCGCATGGCCGTCTCCAGGATCAGGGCCCTGGTCTGCTCGCTCTTGTCGGTCTTGGGCAGCGCCCGGCCGCCGCGGACCTCGCCGGCCGGGGCGGGTACGGGTCCCGTTCCGGCCGGCGCGTGCGCCGCGGCCCGGTCGCCGCCCCCGGTCTCCCCGGTCGCTCCGGTCGCTCCGGTCACCTCGGTCTCCCCGGTGGAGCCGGGTCGCCTGCTGTCGCCCTGCGTCGATGCCACGTCGTCCACGGTCCCTGAGCCTAGCCGGGTACGACGCAGGTCCCCGAGTCGCAAGCAGATCCCGCCCCGCCGGGCCGGGCCGTACCGGATGACCCCTGTACATCCGGTACGGCCCGGCCGGCCCCCGTGGCCGAGCGGTACCTGGCGGCGGCGAAGGCCGCCGCCCTGGCGAGCGGCAGGCCCGCCGGGGTGGCGAGCCGCCCGGCGAGCGCCCGGTGGCCGGAGAGCGCCCAGAGGCAGGCGACGAAGGCGGGTGCCCCGCGCCAGACCTCGCCGGTGTCGGCGACGACGGTGATCTCGCCGAGCGAGGCGTCGTGGTCGAGCCCGGGGTACCGGGCCCGGGCCGCCGGCCCGGCCACCGCGAGGAACTCCAGCGGCACCAGCTGGTGCTGACCGCGCAGCCAGGCGGTGAGCTGCCGGCAGAGCCCGCAGTCCGGGTCGTGCAGCACGGTCAGCCGGCGCACCGGCGGCGGGCCGCCGGGGTGCGCGGTCGACGGTCCCACGGCCGGACCCCGCTCAGGCCTGGCCGGGCCAGGGCCCGGCCATCGGGGCGCCGGGCACCACGCCCTGCGGGGCGAGCGGCGGCCGCTGCTGCCGGTCCAGGCTGCCCCGGCGGCGGATCCGGTTGAGCACGTAGACGTTGCCGAGGTGCATCACCCCGAGCAGCAGGAGGACGGTGCCGAGCTTGTAGGAGAGGGCGTCGAAGACGCCCTGGAGGTCGCCGACCGTGTCGCCGTTGCGCATCCAGAGCGCGACGAAGCCGAGGTTGATCAGGTAGAAGCCGACCACCAGCAGCTGGTTGACGGCGTCGGCCAGGCGGTCGTCGCCGGCGAACACGTCGGCCAGGAAGACCCGGCCGTTGCGGCTCAGCGTCCGGGCCACCCAGACCGTGACGCCGGTGGCGACCGGGAGGTAGGCGGCGTAGCTGACAACTGTGCAGTCCATCGGACCACTCCGTTTCGAACGTGTTCAAAACCTTGTGGGCATGACTCTAGGGGCTCTTTTGAACATGTTCAAGTGCGGGGTGTGCGAGGCTGGCGGCATGGAACCGGAGATCGTCATCCCGGAGATCGTCATCAGGGCGGGCGGCGAGGCCGACGCGGCCGCGGTCGCCGACCTCTACAGCGCCAGCCGGCAGGCCGCCTACCGCGGCATCGTGCCGCCCGGGGCGCTCGACGACGCGGGGCCGGCCTGGCAGCGCGAGCTGTGGCAGCTACGGCTAGGCGCGTACTACGGCGAGCCGGCCGAGACCCCGGTCCTGCTGCTGGCCGAGCCGGCGCCGCACCCCCGCGGCGGCCGGCCGGAGCCACATCCGGACGGCGGCCGGCCGGAGCCTCGGCCGGACGGCGGGCTGCTCGGCTTCGCGTACCTGGTGCCGGAGGCGGACGGCCGCGCACTGCTGGACAACCTGCACGTCCGCCCAGGACACACCGGCGCCGGCATCGGGCGTCGCCTGCTCCGGGCGGCGCTGGCCGCCGCGGACGGCCCGGTCCGGCTGCACGTCCTGCGGGCCAACCGCCGGGCGGTCGCGTTCTACCGGCGCGAGGGCGGGGTGCGCACGGCGGAGGGAGTGGCGGAGTTCCCGGGCGGGTTCCTGCTGCCCCAGGACGAGTACGGCTGGCCGGCGGCCGCGACCGGTCGTGGGGACGGCAGTGGCGCTGGGGGCGACACCGGCCGTCGGGACGTCACTGGTCGTAGACGGTGACCCGGACCCCGCGGGCGGTCAGCCGGGCGCGGACCATCGGCTCGACCAGGTCCCAGCGGCCGCCCGCCAGCCCGCAGCCGATCCGCGGCATGTGCACGGACGCGCCCAGCAGCAGCGCCTCGGTGCCCAGCCGGGCCAGTGCGGTGTCGAGGGCCGGGTAGCGGACCGGGGTGCCCGTGGAGCGACCGGTCCTGATGCCGCACTGGCCCACCATGTTGGCCACCCACAGGGTGGGGCCGACCCGCACCAGTTGCAGCGAGCCGAGACCGAAGTCGTTGCGCGCCCGCTCCTGGTGCCAGCGCCGGTACGCCGCCTCCGGCTCGGGCCAGCGCCGGGACAGTGAGAGCACGAAGCCCTTGCCCCAGCGGCCCAGGTCGTTGCAGACGTGCGCGATCACCTTGACGCCCTTGGCCTGCGGGGCGGTGGCGTCACCACGCAGGTACTCGATCGCCGCCTCCATGGACCGGAGCCTAAGGGGAGGCACTGACACGGCGCCGACGCGCGGCTGACCGCCCGCTCGACCCTCCGCCGCGTCACGCCGTCGCGGGCGCGGGTGCGGGCGGTCCGGCAGGACGCGCCGGGTCGGCCGGTTCGGACGGATGGGCCGGTTCGGACGGCTGGGCCGGCCGGCGCAGGTGGCGGCCGCCGGCGACCGCGGTCAGCAGGGCCAGCAGCGCGGCCGCGGCGGGCAC
>NZ_JAIZ01000164.1 GCF_000710465.2 Kitasatospora sp. MBT63
ACCACCCCCGAAACCAACCTCCCCGCCTACCTCAACAACACCGGCCGCTGGACCGGCACCGAGGTCCAATGACCCCTGGAGCACTGGGTCCGTTCAACGGGAGGGGGGCAGCCAGCCGTCCTGGACCGCGTGTACTCCCGCCTCGAAGCGGCTGCGGGCTTCGAGGCGCACCAGGAGCTCGGCGGCTGTGCGGCGGGCGGTTCGGGGCGAGACGGCCAGGCGTTTGGCGATGGCTTCGTCCGTGAAGCCCTGGGCGAGCATCTTGAGCACCATGCGTTCCTGCGGGGGCATCGCATCCGGATCGTGCGGCGGTGCGCTGCCCAGGGGGACTGCGGTGCTCCATACGCTCTCGAACAAGGCGCAGAGTGCTGCGACGGTGCCGGCGCCGTGGAGGACGACTGCTCCGGCGAGCGCGTCGGCGGTGTCGGCGGGCAGTACCGCACGCGAGCGGTCGACGATGATCATTCGGATGGGCAGGACGGGTGCGGTGCGGACCTGTCCGCCATGGGCGTGGAGCCAGGTGACGTGATCCAGCGTCGGTCTGTGGTTGCGGACGCTGTCCAGGTAGATGGTGCGCATCCGCACGCCGCGTTCGAGGAGGGCCTCGTTCGGGGCGCGGCTGGCCTCCAGGTCCTCGGCCGAGTGGGCGCCGCCCGGGGCGAACGTCGCGATCTCCTGCCTGGCGGCGTCGGCCAGCCGGGCCAGTCCTTCGCGGATGGCTTCAGGGCCGGTCAACCGTGCGGACTCTTCGTCCACGGCAGGGGGGCGCAGGGCGGAGCATTCGGCGATCAGCTTCGCCGCGGCGGCACGCGAGGCTTCCACCCGTTGCTGCTGTGCGGCCAGTTCTGCCTGCTGGCGGGCCAGCAGGGCTTCCATCGCGGTCTCCGGGCTGGTGGGCCGGAATCCGATGCCCTCCCGGGCCGAGGGGTGGATCAGGGCCAGTGCGCTGAGGCGGTCCAGGCCGTCGCGGACCCGTTGGTCCGGCATCTCGAGGCGGGCCGCCAACTCGCGCACCCCGTCCGGAGTGTGGCTGAGCATGGCACGGTAGATGGCTTCCGCTTCCGCGTCGAGCCCCAGGATCTCGAGCACTGCGACCCCCTCTGCTCGCCATGGCCGTGGGCGGATACTCTACGAGACCGGCAGGGCGGCCGGGTGGACTCTTTGTGCCGGGGCACAAAGAGTCCGGCTCGGACGGTGGTGGACGCTCAGGTCGGCGCCGGATCGTGGGTTCATGTACCTCATCCATGTCCGTCTCCGGGCGCCGGCCGGCGCGGTGCTGCCACCCGGTGCGGCCGGCCTCTTCGCGTCGTTCGCCGACGGCGGCGACGGCGTCGAGCACATCGCCGTCCATCGCGACGCGCCGGGCGGCCCGACCCTGGGTCTCTTCCTCAAGGCCCCCGCTCTCGCTGCGGCGGAGGAAGCCGCCGAGCGGCTGGCCCGCCGGGCGGTGGCCGGACACGCGTCGTTGCGGGGCTTCGTCGTCGTGGCCGGTGAAGCATCCCTGGTACCGGGTCCGTGGTGGGACACGGGATGAGCCACCGGCGGGTGGACGCCTTATGTCACTGCATGTTCCGTCCACGCCTCGCCGGTTCCTGCGAGTGCGACGGTGGGCGAGAGTTGAGGCGTCGGCCGCACAATCGCGGCGAAGAATCCCAGGAACCCACCTCTGAAGGGGAATTCAGTGATGGTCACCCGTGCCGCAAGGATCGCTGCAGCCGTGCTCATCGCCTTCGGCGCGGTGACGACCGCAGTGGCCGCCACGACCGCCGCGCCGCATGCCGTTCGCAGTGCCGACGCCGGCAAGGCGCTGGACGACACCGCTCCGGGAGACGTCACCTGGGGCCACTGAGCCGCCCTGCCGCCCGGGGGCGCCACCTGCTCCGCGGCTGGGGGAACAACGATCCACGAGACCACCGACGTACGTGGCGGGCCGGAGCAGCCGGCGGTGCCGGGAGGAACCCGATGAGCGGGACGAGTACGAGTGACGGCCACCACCGGCGGGGCGCCGCCGGCACCGGCGGAGACGGGAGCGGAGCCGGGGATTGCGGGCAGCGGGCCGTGCGGGAGGTGAAGCGGGTCCTCGCCCGGCCGTCCGCGACCATGTCGCTGCGGGAGTGTCTCGGGCTGCTCGCCGAGCAGGCTCCCCGGGCCCATGACCTCCTCGGCCCCACCGACACCTACGGCGACGGAGTCGTGGCGGAGGTGGAGCGGCGGGTGGCGGCCTTGCTGGGCAAGGAGGACGCGGCGTTCTTCCCGACCGGCACGATGGCCCAGCAGGTCGTGTTGCGGTGCTGGGCGGAACGCACCGGCAACCGCCACGTCGCGCTCCACGCCCTGTCCCACCCGGAGGTCTTCGAGGCCGACGCCTTCCGCCGGGTGAGCGGTCTGAGCCCGCTGCGGATCACGGGGGCACCGCGCCAGCCGACCGCCGAGGAGGTCCGGAACCTGCCGGAGCCGTTCGGCACGCTCATGCTGGAACTGCCGCTGCGCGACGCCGGCTACCTGCTGCCCGCCTGGGACGAACTGGTCGAGGTGACCCGGGCCGCACGGGAGCGGGACGCGATCGTGCACTTCGACGGCGCCAGGCTCTTCGAGTGCACCACGCACTTCGGCCGCCCGGTGGAGGAGATCGCCGCCCTGGCCGACACCGTGTACGTCTCGCTGTACAAGTCGCTCGGCGGTCTGTCGGGCGCCGTGGTGGCCGGCCCGCACCCGCTCGTCGAGGAGACGAGGATCTGGCGCCACCGCTACGGCGGGAGGATCTTCCACCAGTTCCCCGTGGCGTTGTCCGCGCTAGCCGGGCTGGACCGCGAACTGCCGCGGCTGCCCGAGTACGTGGCGCACGCCAGGACGGTCGCTCGGGCCATCGCGCAGGGGTTCGCGGATGCCGGGCTGGGGTGGTCCAGGGTGCAGCCGGAGGTGCCGCACATCCACCAGTTCCAGGTGTGGCTTCCGTTCGCCGTCGACAGGCTGAACGACGCGGCCGCCCGGCAGGCCGAGGAGAGCGGCGTCGCCGTGTTCCAGATGCCCTGGTGGGAACCCGGCCTGCCACCGGGGATCTCACTCACCGAGGTGACGGTGAGCGCGGCCGGCCTCGACTGGGATTCCGCCGAGGTGCGGGACGCGGTCGTCGACTTCGTCCGCCGCATCGGGCGGTAGACCGGTAGGAGACGTCGTTCGGCGGTTCACGGGCGGATGCTCCCGGGACGGGACGCCGCAGACGGCCCGGGCGGTGTGCGGGACAGCACCGAGAGCGGGCCGGTGAGCACCGTGGGCGTGCTCGCTCCGACCGGGAGCCGTCCCGACGCCGCCAGGCAGTAGGCCGACCAGGTGGTGACGGTGGCCGCGCAGCCCACGGCCCGGATCCCGAGGAGCAGCCGGCGGGCCTCCGCGGTGACCCGGAAAGGTGCGAGCCGGTGGGAGCGGGGCCCTTCCAGGAGGACGGCGTCCTTGACCTCCAGGACGACGGTGCCGTCGCGGTGGTCCAGGGAGCCGGCGCCCATCCGGTGGACGCGGACCACCGGTGCGCGGGCCGCCCCCAGAGCGCGGTCGAGGTCGAGGCCGCGTGCGGCCGGTGCCAGGTCGAGGTGGGTCATCCTCGGCTGGGGGATGTGCCGGGCGTCCTCGGCACGCCACGGCCCGTCCGGACGGTCCTCCAGGAGCCCCGTGAGGCGCCCGGCCGTGAGCATCGGGCGGCGGCGGGCGGCGGCCCCCAGCATCGTGTAGCGGTGGGAGCCGAAGCCCGCGTCGTGGCGGGGGTCGTCGGCGATGCTCAGCCCGGGGTGGGCGACCTGTCGTTGCCGGTACCCGGCCAGCAGGGACGGTCGTTGCCGCGAGCTCTCCAGCAGGTGGCCGCAGACCTCGTGCAGGAACGCGCCCGCGCTGCCGTCGACCAGGAGCAGCTGCATGCGGGGCGGGGCCGGCCGTTGCGGGGCGGTGGCTCGCTGCACCGCCTGCTCCGCCCGTCGGCAGAGGCCGCCGATGTCGGGCGGGACGCATCCGCTCCAGGCGAGATCGACGTCCGCCACCGGGGAGCCGTGCGCGAGGACGTCGATCACGACGGCCCCGGTGTGCACGGTCTCGCGGACGGGCACCGCACCGGCGGGGATCAGCAGACGCTCCTCGGCGGTCAGATGGGCCTGGACGGTGACGTCGAAACTGCCGCGGGGCAGCTGGTCGAGGAGCGCATCGACGAGGTCGGCCGGCACGAGGTCCTCGCGCGGCCGGGTCACCAGCGCGGTGCGGGCCGGGGCGGTGGGGGGCAGGCCCGGGATCCGGGGCGCGGGCCAGGGGCGCCCGAGCCGGTCGGAGGCGAGACGGACCGCCTCCTGCACGGCGTGAGCCGAACCGCCGCGGACGGCGGCGTACCGGGCGGCGCTCTCGCCCGGTCGGGCGGTCTCGTCGAGCAGGAGCGCGGCGGTCGTCTCCTCGGCGCGGTCGTGGCCGGGGTGGAGGCGCAGCACGGCGCCGGAGCGGGTGCCGGCCGCGGCGGTGAACCGGTGGCTGCGCACGGTCACGCAGCCGTGGCCTTCCTGTTCCTCCCGGACCGGTCCCCGGGCGTCCGGGGCGGGGAGGGCGGGGCCCGCGGTGGCAGCCGTCATGCCGGCGCCTGTACGCGTTCGGCGGCCGGTGCCGAGGGTGCAGCCGTGCCGTTCGTCCTGCGGCTGCGCAGGGCCGGCGCGAACGCCGTGGCGGCGACCAGGCCGGCAGCGATGCCCACGGTCCAGGCCGCCCTCGACGTGCCGACTGCGGCGGTTGCCGCGCCCAGGAGGGTGCCGCCCAGCGCGAAGCCACCGGTGATGGCGGACTCGACCAGCCCGTACACCGGTCCCGAGTCCGACTCCTTGATCTGGCCGGCGTAGGACGTCCAGTACGTCGGCTCGGGCAGGTTGGCCGCCGCCCCCACCAGGACGGCGCAGCCGAGGGCGAGCAGGAGGTTGGGGCTGGAGCCGAGCGCGCCGAGGGCGATGCCCATCGTGACGATGCTCCCCACGCAGAGCAGGAGCCGTCCCTGCCGTGCGATCGAGCCGCCGGCCAGGACGCCGAGTACGGAGCCGACGCCGATGGCGGTGGTCAGCCAGCCGATGGCGCCGTTGCCGGCGTGGAGGCGGCTGCCGAGCGGCGGGAGGAGCACCATCGAGCCGCCGGCGATCGTGCAGGCGGTCGCCTGGGTGATGAGGCAGGCGGCGACCACCGGCTGGTTCTTGAGCACGCGTACGACGGTCGTGATGGTTCCCGTCCGGCGTTCGGCGGTCGGTCCGGGCTGCTTCTGCTTCTGCTTCTGCTTCTGCAAGGGTTCGTGCGCGGCGGCCGGTGCGGCCGGGCGGATGCCGGACACGATGAACGCCGAGACGACGAAGCTGGCGGCATCGACGGCGAGGGCGCCGAGGTTGCCGATCGTGGTCGCCATCAGTGCCTCCAGTGCCGGGGCCACGACCATGACGGTGGTGGCTGTCGCACCGATCACGGCGTTGAAGTCGGGGCGCCGGTCGGCTTCGATGACGTCGCGCTGGAAGCGGCGTTCGGCCGGCGCGTGGAAGGCCGTCAGGACCGCGCAGCCCACGACGAGGGCCTCCAGCATCCACACCGGCCGGTGCGTACCCGCTGCCGCCACGGCCAGCACCAGCAGCGCGGCGCGGGCGACGTCGACGCGGATCATGAGGGTGCGCGGCACGAGTGCCATCCCCCAGCCCCCCGCCCAGGGTCCCAGGACTGCGGGGACCAGGATGCGCGCGAGGCTGAACAGTGCCAGCGCGCCGACTCCGCCGGCGTCGAAGACGAGTGCGCTCATCGCGACGAAGAGGACCCAGTCGCCGGCTTTGGAGATCGCGTCGGCGGCGAGCAGTCGTCGCGCACCGGGCAGTTGCACGACGGTCTCGAACTTCACCGGAACATTCATCGAAGGTGGCCTCGCTCGGGGTTCAGGTGGGAACGGGCGCGGTGTCGGGCGTCGGCGAGCAGGTGCAGCCGGGATGCCCGGGGAACGGTTCGACCACGGTGCCCGGGTGCCGGTAGCGCACGATCCCGCCGGCGGACGACGGCTTCGCGGCTCCCGTGAGGTGGAGCACGATCTCGGTCGTCATCAGGTGCGCGACGGTCAGCGGCCCGGCGACGAACGCGGGGTAGCGCCACGACTGCTTGGCGGCGAGCGCGTCGACGACCATGTCGTGGCGCACGCCCAGTTCCTCGCGCAGCCGTTCTTCGAAGCAGCCGAAGCATCCGGGTGCGCCGGGTCGGTACATCGGGCCGACCGAACCCGCGAAGGCGCCGAGGTAGGGCACGGCGTTCCTCTTGCAGACGGTGTCGATCCACCGGTTGAGCAGGAAGCGCGGTGCGTCCGCGCAGACGGCCACGAAGTCTGCGCCCTCGATGCCGTCCTGGACGTCCCCGGGGCTGCTGACGTACTGGCGCAGGACCCGGTACCGCGTGTACGGGGAGAACCGTTCGAGCTGCCGGGCCAGGCAGTCCGCCTTGCCGAGGCCTGCCTGGCGTGGGCTGTAGAGGATCTGGCGGGTGAGGTTGGAGACCTCCACGGTGTCGCCGTCCACCAGCGTCAGCCGGCCGATGCCGGCCGCGGCCAGGGCGAGGGCCAGCAGGCTTCCCGCCCCGCCGAGTCCGATGACGGCCACGGAGGCGTCGCGCAGCCGTGCGAAGTAGTCCCAGTGTCCGTGCGGTGTGGTGGAGAGCGTGCCGAGCCACTCGATCTGCGTCGAGAACCGTTCGGCCAGGTCGTCGTCCGCCCACTCGGGGCGCCGGTCGTCGCGCAGCGGCACGAGGATGCCGGCCTTGGCCAGGGGCAGCAGGAGGCGTTCGATGCGGCCGACCACGTCGGGGGTGGCGGTGCCGGTGATCCGGTCGGCGACGGCCTCGAGCGTCGGCCTGCTGTCCTCGATCATCCGAAGGATGCGGCGGAGGGCCTCGGGCGGTGCGGAGATCGCCCGGTGGTCGGCGTAGGTGCTGTTGAAGAACAGCGATCCGTCGGCCAGTTCGAGCATTTCCCACTGGGTGCTGAACTGCCAGCGCTGTCCGGGCCGGCCCAGGACGACCGTGCGCTCGGCGTCGGCGCCTCCGCCCGCGCCGGTGCGGCGGCCCGTCGGTGCCGTCGGTGCCGTCGGTGCCGTCGCGGTCATACCGGAATCCCTTCGTGCTTCGCGGACGTTCTCAGGGCCGTCCTGAGGATCCGCCCGTCCTCGGTCCACTGCGCCGATTCGTCCAGGAGCGCGAGCGCCGAGTGCAGCGACTGCAGGGCGAAGATCCGCCGTTCCTCGACGGGGTGGCCGTCCAGGGGGCCGCCGCCCCGGTGGGTGCGCTGGTAGCGGTGGAGGCCCTCGGTGATGCGCCACATGACGAACGCGGCGTGCAGGACGCCGCGCAGCGGCCGCGGGTCGGGTCGCAGCGCATGGGTGCCGACCGCGTCGGGGTTGGCGATGAAACGGGTGAACTGCTCCCGCAGTAGGAGGGCGTGATGCGCGGACTCGTGCAGGAGCAGTTCGAACATGCGGAGTGGGTCGCCCGTCTCCTGCACCTGCGCGTAGATCGCGCCGAAGGTGCTCTGCAGCGTCGCCGAGCGCATCGGGCCCCGGACGAGGACCAGGTGCTCCACGAGCGTGTTGTGTTCGCTCCACGCCTCGGGCCAGGCGGTGCGAAGGGCCTGGCGGCTCAGGTAGAGCGAGGACCAGGCCTCGGGCGGCAGGGCGGTGACGACGGTCCCGACCTGCTCGTCGCCCCAGCCGAGGGAGCGAAGGACCTCCTGCAGTCCGTCGCGGAGCCACGGCGCGTCCGGCGGGCCGGTGTAGACCGCGGCCGGCGCCGGCGATCCGGCCTCCTGCAGCTGGCGCCGGGTCTCGGCGGGGCCGGCGCCGGCGGTGTTCCGGTAGAGGGAGTGCACGACGGCGGGCGCGAGTCGCCGAACGCGGGGAACGAGGTTCTGCGCCTCCGGGCGCTGGGCCTCACCGAGTCTGCCGACCGCACGGCGGGCGAGGCTGCGGTGGTAGATCGCAGCGATCCGCGCGGTCGCGGTCACGTCGATGTCGGCCGAGCACACCTGCTCGGCAAGGTCGGCGGGTATCGCCTTCACTGTTCCTCCTGGGTGATTCGCCGTCTCCCGGTATGTCGCAGCACGCGGGGACCCGGGGCGGGACGCCGAGGTCCCGCCCCGGTGCGGCTGCCTGCCGTCGGACGACGCGTGCCGTGCGCGGCGGACGGTCGACGCCCGCCCTTCGCCGGTGTCGGCGGCCGGCGTCGGCGTGCGGCGGTCGTCCGTCGGCGCCCCGTGACCGCGGCCGTCCCGGAGCGGCTGGTCGGGCGGGCGGCTCGCCGTGGGTGACGGAGGTGTCAGTGCCCCTGCGGCTCGACCTCGGTGCCGGCGTCGAGCGCGGTGGAGCGCGGCTCACCGAAGGTGAAGGAGGTGTCCGCGGTCTCCAGCTCGATCTCGGTCGCGAGGTCGGCGTCGACGTCGACGATGTTCTCCATGGTGATCTCCTCATTTCGGGGCCCGCGGTTCGGGCCTGAAAGGATCCTGCGACATCCCCGGCGGAGGTGACGAGTCCTTGAAGTTCACGACTTGACGCAGGGTCATCCCCTGTGCATTCACGTGGATCCGCGGGGCCTCCTGGCCGGTGCAGGCGTGCGGCTGGACGGCTTATGCCACGGCATGATCCGTCCACTCGAGAGCTGTTCCGTTCCCGGGGGAGAACTGCGAGGTTGAAGAGAAATCACCGTCGCATCGGCCGCCCGGCGTGGGGACGCAGAGCCCCGCTCCGGGGATTCTCCAGGTCACACGGAGGATGGATTGGCAACAACAGTCGTCTCAGCCGTCGACCGCAACGATTCTCCGACGCAACGTGCCGCCCTGTCCCCGCGCGAACTCCAGGTGCTCCGCCACATCGCCTCGGGGCACACCAGCCGGCAGACGTCGCGCCGCCTGGGGATCAGCCCCAGCACCGTCGAGACGTATCTGAACAGGCTGCGGGTGAAGCTGGCCGCCCCCACACGGGCCCACCTCGTCAGGGCGGCGGTCCAGCTGGGACTGTAGCGGCGGGGGAATGCGGCTGGGCGAAGCCCTCCCGGAGAGGCGGCCCCACGGATCGGGCCCTCTCCGCGCCCCCGCGCCTTCAACGTCAACACCAACCCACCGCCGCCTGAGCCCGGCCCGCGAACACCCGGAATGCGGGCTGGTTCACGGACCGTGCCGGGTGGCGGCGCTCGGGTGGCCGACGAGTCAGTTCCCGGACAGGTTCACCCCCAGGCCGTCCACCGTCATCGCCCGGTCGGTCACGCGTACGTCGGTCGGCGTGAAGCGGGCGCCGTGCAGCCGCCCCTGGATCAGGGTGCGGACGGTGGGCGGGTAGGAGTCGAGGTGGTCGAGGACCGTCTGCGGGACCTCGACGGTCCCGTTGAACAGCCTCGGGTCGGAGGTGAGCCCGGCCGACCGGGGTGTCTGACGCAGCCCCTCGACCGTGTGCAGCACCAGCGTGACGCTCTCCGTGCCTGACCGGACCACCAGGGGTGTGGCCGCCACGGCGACGTCGAACCCGTCGACCTGCAGGGTCAGGTCTCCGTCGTTGCCGGAGAAGTCGTAGGGCGACACCGGGGCCAGGGTGTCACGGGAGCGGTCGTCGCCCGGGTTCTCCAGAGGCGCTCCGGTCAGGGGCAGCCCGGTGGGGACGAAGGTCCAGGAAGGCGCGGTCAGGGCCTTGCTCCAGTACCCGGTCGCGCCCTGGCTGGCTCCCTCGACGCGCAGTTCTCGGGCGTCGGATCCCGGGCCCGTCTTGTGGACCGAGATCCGGTCGGTGATCTGTCCGGGGATCTTCGGCTGGTGGACCCAGTCCGGCGACGGGAGCTGGATCGCGGGGTTCCGCCACGCCGCGCTGCTCCTCGTAGGGTGAGGGAGTCGGCGCCGCGGCCTGGAGATCGCGCGGTGCCGGCCGCAGAGGGCCTCTGACGTGAGGGAGGAGATGTCGGGTACACGGTAACTGCCGGTCCCCGGCCGCTCTTGTTCGGCCCGAGGATCTGCCCGGAAGTCTTCCCCGCGGCGCAGCGTCGGCACGCCGGAGCGGCGGAGAATCATCCTTCACCATTCTTCCGCCACGCAGGCCCCGGGCCCACCACCTGTGATGGCCTTGCGTCCGGCTGCCTTTTCCACACCTCAGGGGTGACTCGTGAAAATCTTCTTCGCCCATGGCGTCACAAAAGGCAAAAACCGCGTCAAACTGCCCAAATGGCTGCGGCTCTGCGCCCTGCCCGGAGAGGAGGTTGAGAAATCTCTCGCAACCTCGATCGTGACCAATCATGATGAGCGCGTGTACTACACCTGGGAATATTTCGACGACCACTCGTGGCCAGAGCTGTCCCTCACCGGGCTGGGGCAGTACGAACGTGATGCCGTAGCAGGTATCAAGGCGCCGCCCGGGGTGACTGTGGCCTACGTAGAGGAGACGACGACTCTCACCGAATGGATCAAAGGCGCACCATCCCGGGAGGAAATAATTCTCGTATGCTGTTCGGTCTGGGACCGAAAGTCCAGTCGGAATCCTGGAATCGTAAGCGGGAAGTCCAAGACGAAGAAGGCAAGGTTCAACGATCAGAGGGTCACCGACATGCTGACCCTGGCAGACAACACCATCACCAATGACACCGTCTGGCAACGGCGCAAGGTGTCCGTCGCCGACGGACTGGACGCCGTGAAAAATCCTGAATCTCTCTCACTGCTGAAGCTCGAAGACCAATTCCTCGCACTCGCGCTGGAGCTCGAGTCGTGGCGCCTTGCCAAGCCCACCGAGGACCGAAGCACGTGGCTGCCGCTCCTCCGACTTGCCGTCGATTCCAATTACCCCGTGGATGCCGTTCGAGCAGTGCTTGCAGCCGCCGAGCCGCCGCACTGGGGCGTCCAGCTGAAGGAGCTCGAGAAGCAGCTCGACCATCCCGCGCTCCTCATGGACATCGGCTGGGAGCTGCTGAAGGATGAGTGGGTGACCCCGGCACGACATTTCATAGGAATATCGAAGACCCTGGACAGATCCTGGAAAATGGTCCAGCAGAAGGTTAAAGCAATCGGCGACGCAGCAAATGCGTTGCCTAATTCAAAGTTCCAAGACCTGGAGGCGTGGGAAAAGTTCCTCGAGCTCCTCTACGAAGATCGCGATCACAACCTGGGGCAGCTGCTGCGAATATGCCCGGATTGGGGCGGGACAGTGGGGAGCCTTCCGCTGGTCGCAGTGGACTGGAGGGAAAACTTCCCGGCCCGCTACCGGGAATCCGAGAACTACCGGCTGGCGTTCTGGGTGCTGAACGATGCTGCCAATCACATCCCGGCCCTGAAAGACCTCATCGCAAGGGCCGGGAAGCCTGCCGCGGCTGTATCGAAATATGATGAGGCGGTCGGCCTCCTCAAAGAGCAGCACATCCGGGGAAATTCCGTCATCTGGCTGGGAAACGTTCAGCACGATGTCGCCATCGTCTGGGAAGGATGGACCTTCTCCCCGGTGTGGAACGACGCGCTGCAGGCATGGACGGGCCTTCAGGTGCCCGTCACCGACTGGGACACGGCGGAGAGCCCGGCGACCATGCTGAGCTGCAATCTCAGGTTTGACGGCGGTTGGTATCTCGAAGAACTTCCCATAACGTGATCTGCCGTACCGGGCTCTTGTTCTGCGGCCCGGACCGCTCGCACCGACTCCGTCACCGCCGCAGGGCTCTTGCAAGGTCCGCGTGATCTTGTAAATCTGCTGGTTGCCGCAGGTGTGACCGGATGGACCGAAGGCCCCTCAGCCTGATCGATGCGACGCCGCCGCTCCAGTAGCGCCCGATGATGGGAGGGCGACGGCTCCGGCCTGCTCATAGGTCATTCGGATGCTTTTGCGGCCTGCGCGAGCAGCCCTGCACGGGTCTCGACAAACCTGTCCCACGTGCTCTGCATCGCGTCGGCGACGTGGTACCAGAGAGGCCCCAGGGCAGCGCGCTCCTCTTCCTTCAGCAGGTTCACCATCCCTTTGGCCCAGTGGGGCAGATCCTGGTCCGGGAACTGGTGCTCCCTACCGCTCAGATACTCGGTCAAGTGATCCTTGTCCATACTCGAGAGGTCGACCTTCATCTGCTCCTCGCCGACGACGTCCTCTTCCATGGGGTCGCCCTCGACTACTGCCTCCTCAGCCTCGAGAGCCTTCTCGAAAATCTGGAGGACAACAGCCCTGTCATCCGCTTCAAGATTCATGATGCGCACAGCAAGAAAGGGATCTAGGACCCACTGTGAATATGCGAAATATTCCAGCCCAGCCCTCCTGTGGTCGATATTTTCCGCCCTCTCGTAGAGACTCTCGGGAATGCTTGGCTTATCCTTCGATTCTCCCCCCTTGAATACCCCGGTCCTGGCGAAGTGGATGATCTCCGTATCGAGAACATTGTGCGCCTGGAGCATTTCGCCGCCATACTGGAAGTTTACTACATTTCTCCCGTCGCTGAGAAATTCGTCCACGAGGAAGAAAAGCTCAAGATCGGGCTTCGTCTCTCCGATTGAAAATGCCTGGTGATAGAGCCAGAACGCTTCCCTCCAATACGATTGCTCGAGCCCGTCCCTGGCAAGGGCCGGGAGTTCGATCTCAGGATTCCAGAGCTCCCTCGGCATGAACCCCCATGCTTTTCTCACCTCACCCCACTGGTTGGGGTCCGCCATCTTGGACCACGGACTGCTTAGATCGGAGGCGCTTCCCTGGCTATCCAGTGTGAACCCCACCACCGGGGCCTTAACACCCTGTGGTCGGCCTTCCCAGTCCCGCAGGCCATGAGTTGTCCAAGATTCACTTTGGACCTTGTCCGCCTTTCTTAGGACTTCCGCCACGAAGCGCTCGTCGTTCTTGAATCCGTACCTGTCGACAGCGGCCCTCCTGTTGAGATCGTCGTGGAAATGAGGCTCCACGCTTCCGAGCGCCATTGTCAGGCCTTGGCTTCCGAAGGTGTAGTCGACCTGGCAGGCGAGGAGGTGGATCGAATCAAGCCCCGGATTCTCGCGCGTTACGTGGTTGACAAGCTGCTCCAGGGTGCACTCGGGAACTCCGTCGATGGTGATCTTCCCGGACCTGTTTCGCACCGGCCCTTTTTCGAATACAATTTTTCCGCTTTCATCCTTCCCGATATTACCGTCCTTGTCCCTCACAGGGTTTTCGAATTCCCAGCCAACCATGTAGAGAGGGCCCTTCATATTACTGTTCTCCGCCACGGCCATATGCTGGGCGGCTTCACTGTTGTAAAATCCGGTAAGGGTCAGATTCGGCGTCTCGGTCCCCGGGGGAACCACCCTCATCGCTCCTATGGAGTCGAAGCCTCCGGTCGACAGGACGGCAATCCCCACCGATCGGTGCGTGGCACTTCCCAGTACGCTGTAGAAGTACAGGGTAATCCCCGCCGGTGTGACATAGGGCGTTCGACTGAAGTTCGCACCGTGTGACGCCACATAGACAGTTCCCATTTGCGCATCCTTCGATTCGACATAACCCACCTGAAAGTCGAGCAATCATAGCTCGAACGCTCTTGGATTCTGTGCACTTTTAAATATCCAGAAAGGTGCCTCTCGGTGCCCGGCGCACTGCCCGACGAGGAACCGCAGCTCGACCGGCAGGCCTGTGAAGGCCTGGGCCAGGGGGTCTGCAGGCGTTCACCACCGCTCGGAGAGCACGACCCACGAGTGCCTCCGCGCGCGGGGCACGGAGGCACTCGTGATCACGGGGTGGTCCGGCTTGCGGACGGTTTCCAGGAGGTGGCCGGCTGCGGCGGGCCGTGCACCGGCCCGTGGCCGGGACTCAGGCGTGGCGGCGGTACTCCTCGACCGGCACGCCACCGATTCCCCAGTCCTCCAGCGCCACTTCGTCGAGCACCACGAAGGTGGTGGCCGGGCTCTTGCCGAGGACCTTCACCAGCACATCGGTGACGCCGGCGATGACCTGGGCCTTCTGCTCGGGGGTGGCGCCCTCCCGAGTGATCTTCACGTTGACGTACGGCACGGTTCAGCTCTCCGTTTCGAAGTGTTCGAAGTGGAAGACCTTGGAGACGATCTGCCAGCGGCCCTCCACCTGCACCATGGTCAGGAAGTCGCTGTAACGGCGGGGTCCCATCGCGCACTCGACACGGGCCAGCGCTGTCACCGGGCCGGCGAATTCGACCGACACGATGCGGTCACGGCGCTCCTCCCGCCGAGCAGCCGGCGGCTCCCGGCGGGCGACCATCGGCAGGTACTCCGGCATGTGCAGCAGCAGGAGCGGACCCTCGGTCGCGGTCGCGTACACGGCCTGCGGGTGGAACACCCCTTCCAGAGCCTCGCGGTCCCCTTGGTACAGGCCGTCGAAGTACGCCCCGAGAACCGCACGGACCGCGGTCTCGGCGTCCGCCCGGCCGCTCACAGGGCACGGCCGATGACGTGGCCGCCGTCCACCCGCAGGGCGTGGCCGGTGACGAATTCGGCGCCCGCCAGGTACAGCACGGCCTGGGAGATCTCGGAGACCTCGGCGACCCGGTTGAGCAGGTGGAGCCCGCCGAAGGAGTCCACGTCGGCGCCGGCGTGCAGCGGGCTGCGGACCACGCCGGGGGCGACCAGGTTGACCCGGATGCCGTCGGCGGCGAGCTCGGCCGCGAGGCTGGTGGTCAGCGTGTGCACACCGCCCTTGCTCACCACGGGGGCGGAGGCGGGGAACCCGGCGATGGCGTGGTCCACCAGGACCGTGCCGATGTTGACGATCGCCCCGCCGCGCCCCTGGGCCCGCAGCTGACGCACCACGGCCTGAGTCGTCAGGTAGGTGCCCCGCAGGTTGCCGTACAGGTAGCCGTCGAGCTCCTCCTCCGTGACCTCGGTGAACGGCTTGGGGGCGAAGGTGCCGGCGTTGTTGACGAGCACGTCGACCCCGCCGAAGCGCTCGACGGCGGCGGCCACCAGGGCCCGCCCGGTGGCCGCCTCCCCGATGCCGCCCGGCACGGCGACCACTCGCTCCGGGTGCCCGAGCGCGGCGGCGGCCTTCGCGAGGCGCTCCGATTCCCGGCCGTTCAGGACCACATTGCCCCCCTCCGCCAGGAAGGCCCGCGCGATATCCAGGCCGATCCCGCTGGACGATCCGGTGACGACGGCGGTGTTGGTGCGTGACATGGCTGTTTCCTCTGTGCAGGTGATTACTCGGCTGCCCGCGGCGGGGCCCCGGAGCCCCCGTTCCCGCCGGCACGAACGAACCTAGGAGGGCGGCACACATAACACCAGGACGAATTTTCAAGTATGTGATAATCCCTCGTTATGAACGTGGATCTGCGTGACCTGGAGCTCCTGTCCGCCACCGCGGACGCCGGAACCCTCACGGGCGCCGCCGAACGCCTCTTCGTCAGCCAGCCCGCCCTGAGCCAGCGCCTCGGCCGGCTGGAGGACGCCTCGGCCAGCCGCTGTTCGACCGCCGCGGCCGCCGGCTGGTCCCCAACGAGGCGGGCAGACGCATGCTGGTGGCAGCCCGTCAGGTGCTCGGCGAACTGGAGTCGGCCGCCCGCGACCTGCGCGAGATGCGCGACGGCCACGCCCGCCACGTGAGATTCACCGCCCAGTGCAGCACCACCTTCCAGTGGCTGCCCCCGGTCGTCCGGGCGTTCCGCGAACGGCACCCCGAGGCGGAGATCCGGATCGCCGCCGTGCCCGACGACGCTCCCGTCCCCGCCCTGCTGGCCGGTCTGGTGGACGTGGCCCTCGTGACGAAACCCGACCGCGAGATGGACCGGGTCAGTCTGACCAGGGCGTTCGAGGACGAGATGGTGGCGGTCGTCCCGGCCGGGCACCCCTGGTCCGGCCGTGCCCACGTCACGGCCGAGGACTTCGCCGGGACCCACCTGGTGCTCTACGACGGCTACGACCAGAACCGCATCCCGTCCACCCCGCTGCCGATCCCGCACGGTGCCAGACCCGGGCGCATCACCGTCATGCCCGTGATCACCGACCTCCTCATCGAGATGGTCGCCGCAGGCCAGGGCATCACGGTGCTCCCCAACTGGGTCGCCGCCCCCTACCTCGTCTCCCACGGCCTGAGCACCGTCCGGCTCGGCCCCGAAGGACTCCCCCGCACCTGGTACATCGCCACCCGCAGAGAGCCTCGATCCGCCCACCTGGAAGCCTTCGTGGAGGAACTGACCACCCGGCTCCACATCCGCTGAACCCGCCGACCGGGCGGCCCCGACCACAGCGCCGACGGGCCGGGGCCACCGGGGCGGGCGGTGGAGACGGTCGTCCCCGTCACCGTCCGGGGTGCCGACTCCCGCCCGAACGGACTCCCCTCGGGGCATCGATCGTGGATCCGGCCGGATGAAGCTGCACAGAAGGCTCCCTCGGTCGACCGCCGGATACGGGATCCGAAGTGACGGCCAGAGCCACAGGAATATCTATCCTGTGACTCGTTCAGATTCCAGCCGGGGGTCTCCCGATGTCCTCACCATCAGATTTCGATCACTTCACCCCGAAGCAGATACCTCTGTACTGCCCGATTTCACCCGCCTATCACCCCGGAGAGTCGGCGGCGCAGACGCAGGCCATCGAATGGATGGATCGGCGTCGACTTTTCGACAATACCGGAATCGATCGGGAGAGGGTTTTGGCCACGGGCAGTGCGAGAGCTGCCGGAAGCATGATCCCGGCAGCCCCTGAGGAACTTCTGCTACTACATGCGTCCTATCTATATTTGGGGTTCTCCATTGATGACCTCTTTGATCGCGGACCACTCGGGCAGCGCAGGAGATCCTATCGGAAAATTTCCCCGAAGCTGGCACACCTGCTTGAATCACCTCTGGCGGAACATGACGAGGAAGACCCCCTGCTGAGCTCTTTCGCAACGCTTCGCCAGCAGATTGCCATGAATTCCACCGGGACCCAGATTCGCCTCTGGAGTTCCGCCTTCGAGGCATGGCTGCTCGGTGTCGCCTGGGAGCTAGATTTCACCCATAGATCCTCTGATTTCTCACTCGATGACTATCTGATTCAGCGCCTGTACAGCGGAGCAGCTCGCGCAGCCATCGTATCGGTGGAGATCTGCGGAGGGGGAGGTGAACTGCCGGCAGAGGAAAGAGAGATGCCCTCCGTTGCAGCCATGGGCCAGGCAGCCGGACTGCTCATCAACCTTCATGCGGATCTCTTCTCGTACGCCGGCGAGAAGTCACACAACATCGTCAACGTCCTCACGCGCTCCGAAGGCGGATTGCAGCCCGGTATCAACCGGTCCATCGAACTGTGCAATCGCATCATGGGCCTCTTCGTCCGGCTCCACGAACAGACCGCAGCCGATGTCAGCCCCCCGACGCAGAAGTATCTCAAGAATCTAGGACACATGATCAGTGGAAACCTTCAATGGTGCTACGAATCCGCCCGGTACAGGCGTTCTCCGGCTCGGGCACCGCTGCTCTGCCGGGACCGGGTCGGCGATGAATTCCTTGCAGCATCTCCGTGTCCGAGTATCGCCTGGTGGTGGGAGGTCGGACGGCGGGACTGATCCCGGGGGCGCACCGAGCGGGCTCGCCGAGGTGGTAGGCGGACCCTCGGCCCAGGTCCTGCCCGATGGACGGCACGAAAAGGAGGGACGTCCCCCGGGCTACGGCACAGGATGTTCGGAAGCCACCACGCCCGTTTCTCTTCGAAGGCTGCGACCGCGGTGCTCTTCGGCGTCAGGGTGTGCGCAACACGCCGACCGCACGGCAGGGCTGCACCATCGTCGGCGCTCGGGGAAGGGCGGTACAGGATGACCGCAGGTGTCACCGCACACGTGCAGGACGTCGTCGTCGTCGGGGCTGGACTGGCCGGTCTGTCCGCCGCGGTACACCTGGCCGCGGCCGGACGCGACGTCACCGTCGTCGAACAGGGCAGCGCCCCCGGCGGCAAGGCGGGGCTGGTCGAACGGGACGGGTACCGGTTCGACACGGGCCCCACCGTGCTGACGATGCCGGAGCTGATCGAGCAGACGTTCCGGGCGGTGGATGAGGAGATGGACGACCACCTCACCCTGCACCGGCTCTCCCCCGCCTACCGTGCCCATTACCCGGACGGCAGTACGCTGCGCGCCTACGCCGACCGCGACGCGATGGCCGATGAGATCGGCCGCGTCTGCGGTGCCGGCGAGGCTGACGGCTACCGGCGGTTGGCCGCGTACCTGCAGCGGCTCTACCGCGCCGAATACGCGCACTTCATCGATCGCAACGTCGACGGCCCGCTCGATCTGAACGTGGCCGCGCTGGCCCGGCTCGCCGCTCTCGGTGCGTTCGGCGGCCTGGAGGCCAGGATCCGCCGCTACCTCCACGACCCCCGCACCATCCGGCTCTTCTCGTTCCAAGCGCTGTACGCCGGTGTCGCCCCGCACCGGGCCCGCGCCCTGTACGCCGTCATCTCCTACATGGACACGGTCGCCGGGGTGTTCTTCCCCCACGGAGGCATGCACCGCCTGCCGCAGGCACTGGCCGATCTGGCCGAACGGCACGGCGTCACCTTCAGGTACGGGCAGCGGGTCGAGCGGGTGGAGACCACGTTCGGCGGCCGTGCCCGCGCGGTCGTCACGCAGGACGGGGACCGGCTGCCCGCCGACGCGGTCGTCATCACCGCGGACCCGTTCCTGGCCTTCCCCCAGCTGCTGAACCGGTCGCCCAGGAGGCTTCGCTCACTGCGTTTCTCGCCGTCCTGTTTCCTGCTGCTCGCCGGCGCCCCGCGCGGCGCCGCGGACCGGGACCATCATGCGATCCACTTCGGCAGGTCGTGGCGCGGCGGGTTCGAGGAGATCACCCGCCAGGGTCGGCTGATGTCCGATCCGTCGTTCCTCGTGAGCACCCCGACCGTCACCGATCCGGGCCTCGCCCCGCCGGGTCATCACAGCCACTACGTGCTCTTCCCGACACCGAATCTCGCCGACGGCCACGTCGACTGGGACATCCACCGCGGCCCCTACCTCGATCTGGTCCGCCGGACCCTCACCGGTCACGGCTATCCCGAGCTCGCCGAGGACCCGCAGGCGGCCACGGTCACCACACCCGTCGACTGGCAGCGCCGGGACTGTCCGGCCGGGACTCCGTTCAGCGCGGCGCACACGCTCGGGCAGACCGGCCCGTTCCGGACGCCGAACCTGGCCGGCGAGAACATCGTGCTGGCCGGCGCGGGCACCCATCCCGGTGTCGGCATCCCCATGGCGCTGATCAGCGGGCGGCTGGCAGCCGAGCGGATCACCGGTCCCGCACGACGCGGCGCGCCGCCCGGGCGCCCCGGGCCGGTCCGCCTGCAGGCGAGCGGGGGCGGACGGTGAGCGACCGCCGTCGGGCGCTGAGCAGGGCGGGCATCGACGATCCCCGGCTCCAGGACGCCTACCTCTACTGCCGGCACCTCGCCGCGAGCCATGGACGCACCTACTACCTGGCCACCCGGCTGCTCCCGGCGGCCAAGCGGCCGCACGTTCACGCGCTCTACGGCTTCGCCCGCTTCGCGGACGAGATCGTCGACAACGAACCGGAGGCGACCCGAGCCGCTCACTTCGATGCGTGGTCCGCCGAGGTCACCTCGCAGCTGCGGGCCGGCCGGGCCGATCAGCCGGTCGCCCGGGCCCTGCTGAACACCATGCGGCAGTGGGAGATCCCGATCGGCCACGTCGATGCCTTCCTCGCCTCGATGCGTGCCGACCTCACGGTGACCCGCTACCGCACGTTCGAAGACCTCAGCGGCTACGTCTACGGTTCGGCCGCGGTGATCGGCCTCCAGTTGATCCCCATCCTGGAACCGCTGGCCCCGGAGGCGGCGGACCGCGCCCGGGTGATGGGAGAGGCGTTCCAGCTCAGCAACTTCCTGCGGGACGTGGCCGAGGACTACGACCGCGGCCGGATCTACCTTCCGCAGGAGGACCTGGAGCGTTTCGCCGTCAGTGAGGCCGAGCTCGGCAGGACGCGGGTGTCGCGCAACCTGCGGGACCTGCTGCGGTACGAGATCGACCGCAACCGCCGTCAGTACGCCTACGCGGTGGGCGGCATCCCCATGCTGGCGCCCAGTAGCCGTCCGTGCATAGAGACGGCGTTCACCCTGTACGGGGGCATCCTCGAGGCGATCGAGAGCGCCGACTACCAGATCCTCGACCGCCGGGTGTCGGTTCCGCCGCGCACCCGGGTGCGCGTCGCCGCCCGTGCCTGGCGGCAGGCCGGTGCGCTTCGACGGAGCGCGGTGCCATGACCTACCTCGGCTTCCTGGGGTTGTTCCTCGCCCCCGCACTCCTGCTGGCCGCGGTGCTGACCGCTCTCGTGAGCCGGCGGCACCCGGGTCCCGCGCAGCGCGGGCGACTGCGGATGGCGGCCTGGATCACCGCGCTGCTCGTCGTCGCCGCCTTGGTGTGGACGCCTCCGTGGGACAGCTGGATCATTCGGCACGGCGTCTGGAGCTACCCACCGGACGGGGTGCTGGCCACCTGGGGGCGTGTTCCGTTCGAGGAGTACCTCTTCATGGCGGGCCAGACGGTGCTGATCGGCCTGTGGTCGATCGTCTGTCTGCTGGAGGCGGCTCCACCCCGGGTCTTCATCATCGGGTCGCGCGCCGGGCCCCGGCTCCCGGACGGCGGAGGCCCTCCTCTGTACATCCGGCGGCTCGGGGGCGTTCTGCACGGTGCCCGTACCATCCGCGGCCCCGGGCGCCGAACGGTGTTCTGCGCTCTGTGGCTCTCGGCGGCCGCGCTGGGGTCGATCGCCGCCGCCGACACGCGCCTGACCTATCTCGGCGCCCTGCTCGTCTGGTTCGGTCCCCTGCTCGCCCTTCAGGCGGGTGTCGGCGCGGATCTGATGGCCGATCGACGGCGGCTCCGCGCCCTGATGGTGGTGCCGGTGTGGCTGTACCTGTGCGTCATCGACCGGGTGGCCATCGCCGCCGGGACGTGGCGGCTGTCTCCCGAGCGGACCACGGGTCTCCGGCTGCTGGGGCTTCCCGTCGAGGAGGCGATCTTCTTCGCCGTGACCTGCCTGCTGGTCGTCAACGCGCTGGTGATCGCCACCCACCCGCGGGTCGCCGACCGACTGCCCTGCCGCCGTCCTCGCCCCCGTGGCCTCGCCTCGGTCCCCGCACGGGTGGACGTGGCGGAGAGCACGGACGGGAGAGCGACATGACCCGGTTCCCCTTCAGGAGCGGCCAGGAGGCCCTCAGCCCGTACCTGCAGAACGCGTACACACCGGTGACGTGCGAGTCCTCCGGCACGGAGCTGAAGGTCACGGGACGTCTGCCCGGCACCTTGGACGGCCTGTTCACCCAGATCGGGCCGAACCCGGTCCGCCCGCCCCGGCGGACCGGAGCCGGACGGTACACCTGGTTCACACAGGACGGGATGGTCAGCGCGATCCGTATCGCGGACGGCGGGGCCCGCTGGTTCCGCAGCCGCTGGATCCGGTCCCGCCGGGTCTGCAGGGCCCTGCACGAGGCACGGCCGCCGGGGCCGCGCCGGTTCCCGATCGACACGGTGAACACCAACATGCTGGCCCACGGCGGCAGGCTGCTGGCCCTGGTGGAGACCGGCTGCCTGCCGGTGCACCTGGCGCCGACCCTGGAGACGCTGGCCTACACGGACCTCGACGGCGCCGTCCCCCACGGGTTCGCCGCTCATCCCAAGCGCTGCCCGCGCACCGGTGAACTCCACCTCATCGCCGGCAGTCCCCTGCACCGGTGGGCCGACTACCTGGTGCTGGACCGCGACGGACGGCGGATGCACAGCAGGCGGATCGCCCTCGACGGGCGCCCGATGATCCACGACGTCGCCCTCACCCGCCGCCATCTCCTCTTCCTCACCACACCGGTCCAGTTCACGCCCGCACTGGCGGTCCGGGGGCACTTCCCCTACCTGTGGGACCCCGCGCGGCGTACCCGTATCGCCGTGGTCCCCCGGGCCGGGGCCACAGCCGACGTCAGGTGGATCGACGTACCGCAGTGTTTCGTCTTCCATCTGGTCGGCGCCCACGAGACCCCGTCGGGGACCATCGAGCTCACCGCGATCCGCTACCCGCGCATCTTCACCGACCCCGGGGAGGACCCGCTCTCACGCGAGGGCACCCTGTGGAACTGGAGCATCGACCCGTACCGGGGCACCGCCGTCTCCACCCAGCTCGGCGACCTGCCGCACGAGCTGCCGCGGAGCGACCCCCGGCGGCTCGGGGAGCCGCTGCGCTACTTCTACGCACTCACCGGCACCCGGCCCAACGCCCACGCGCTGCGCCTTCCCGACACGGTGATCCGGCACGACCTCGTCACCGGGCGGGATGATCGTTACCGGCTCCCGGAGGACTCGGCCACGTCCGAGGCCGTCTTCATCCCCGATCCCGACCGCCACGAGGAGGACCGCGGATGGATCGCCCACCTGACCTACCGGGCCGACAACCGGCCGGGCACCCTCAGCTTCCTGGACGCGGGCGATCCGGCGGCCGGTCCCGTCGCCACGGTCGAACTGCCCGCCCGGATCGCCACCGGCACGCACAGCAACTGGATCCCGGCCGCGGAGCTCTCCCCGCCGCCCTGACGGTGCTTTCCCTGACAGTGCTTCCCCGACAGCCGAACCACGCCCCTGCTGGAGACTCCGATGACGACAGAGCGCCCGCACCCGGCACCGCCACCACCGCAGACCGCGTACCCGCCCGCCCCGTGGCGGCTCACCGGCCGGATGTACGGCACCGCGCTTCGCCTGCCGGCCGATGCCCTCCCCCGCGAGCTGCGGCCGCCGGCCCCGGTGGGCCGCGACGGCACCCGTCTGCTCGTCGCGGCCTGGGTCTCCTACGACACCAGCAGTGTGGGGCCCTATCGCGAGTTCATGGTCTGCTCGGTGGCGCGCCTGCGTCCTCCCGTCCGGGGGACCGTCCTGAAGATCTGGGTTGACAGCCGCATCTCGCAGGCGGGCGGCCGAGCAC
This sequence comes from Kitasatospora sp. MBT63, assembly GCF_000710465.2. GTDB lineage: Bacteria > Actinomycetota > Actinomycetes > Streptomycetales > Streptomycetaceae > Kitasatospora. Next base: position 22,897 of record NZ_JAIZ01000164.1, read on the forward strand.
TGTGGAGCATCCCGAAGGAGCTCGCGGATTTCACGTTCGCGGCCGGATCGACCGTCGAGGCGTCCGCCTCCGGAGACGACGGGCGTCTCATCGCCCGGTACACCTTCGTCCCGGCCCGCAGGATCGGTCTGCCCGCCCCGCTGCCGCTCCACGTCCTCCAGCCGACCGACCGTGGTGGTCTGCGACGCTCCCTCTTCCTCCTGGCCGGACGGCCCGGGACGGGGAGCGCGACACTCACCGTGCCCGAGGACAGCCCGGTCGCCTTCCTGCGTCAGGCACGCCCCGTGTGTCACATCAGCCTCACCCGGATGCGGGCCCTGGTAGGACTGCGGTCCCGACTGCTCGATGCGGGCCGGTGACGCCGGTCGTCGGGGTGGCGGAGGTGCCTGCGGCCGAGGAATCGCGAGCAGATGAGAACCAAGCATTCGACATGGGCCGGCCTTCGAAGTCGAGCCCACGGAAAATTCCACCCGCCGACCAGGGCCTGACGGCTCGGGTCCAGATGCCGGAAGGCGCAGCACAACCATGAGTAAAACGATGCTGGAACTGGTCGATGCACACGGCCGCACCGTGGGAACGGCCGAGAAACTGTCGGCCCACCAGGCTCCGGGGAATCTGCACCGGGCGTTCTCGGTCTTCCTCTTCGACGCGGACGGCCGGATGCTGCTTCAGCAGCGGGCGCTCGGCAAGTACCACTCACCGGGAGTCTGGTCCAACACCTGCTGCGGCCACCCGGCTCCCGGCGAAGCGCCGTTCCTGGCGGCAGCCCGGCGTATCACGGAGGAGCTCGGCTGCGCGCCGATGCGGCTCCAGGAGGCCGGCACGGTCACCTATGACCTGTCCGACCCGGGTACCGGCCTGGTGGAGAAGGAGTACAACCACCTCTTCGTCGGCATCGTCGATGCGGCCGCCCCCGAGCCCGACCCCCTGGAGGTCGCGGACACCAGCTTCGTCACGCCGGGCCGGCTGCACGAGCTGCGTGCCACCCACCCCTTCTCCGTCTGGTTCCCGATCGTCCTCGATGCGGCCCGACCGGCCGTCGTCGGCCTGGTTCCCGGCGGCGGCTGGTGAGCGCACCCCTGGTGGGTGACGGCTCGATGGCGGCCGACCGTTCGTTGCGGCGGGCGGACCTGCGTTGGGGCGATGGGCTGCCCGTTGGGGCAGGAGCCGTCCGACGGGGGCCGCGCATAGTGGTCTCCAGGGCCTGGATCCAGCCGTAGCGGGGAGACCTTCATGTCATGGACGGACGATATCGAGCGCATCATCGAGATCGATTACCTGCAGATCGCCCAGTGCTTTCCGGCCAGTGACCGGGGCTTCGCGCGCTACCGCGCCCTGTGGCTCGAATCTGTCGCCGACGAGCTGGCCTCCGTGGTGGCCGACCCGACCGGCAGACTGCCGTTGCCCGCCCCGTTCGACCGGCTGGTACGGGCCTACCTCACCGAGCAGGGATCGGGGCCCGTGCCCTTCACAGCCGGCCCGGGAGTTCCTTGTGAGGAACGCCGGCTGATGATCGAGGCATTCCTGGCCCGGGTCGGTGCGCTGTGATCCTTGCACAGGCCCATGCGAATCTGGCGCTGGTCAAGTACTGGGGCAAGACTGCTGAGGGCGGCAACCGTGCCGCGAACGCCAGTCTGTCGGTCACGCTGGACGGTCTCACCTCGCTCGCCGCCGTGCGCTTCCGGTCCCGGGGCGAATCCGACCGGGCCGTGTGGCATCCGCCGGGACCAACCGAGGGCCTGGGACGTTTCGTGGCCCACGCGCGCGAGGTGCTGCGGATCCGCCGGGCGGTGGACGTCGTGGTGCAGTCCGACTTCCCGGTGGGGTCCGGCCTGGCGTCCTCGGCATCCGCCTATGCGGCCCTCACCTACGCGCTGGCGGAGGCCGCCGATGAGGCTCCCGGGAACGTGGACCTGACCGCGCTCGCCCGCAGCGGTTCGGGTTCGGCGTGCCGGTCGCTGTTGGGCGGGTTCGTGGAGTGGCAGGTCGGGGCCGAGGAGACGGTCCGTCAGGTGGCCGCTGCGGACCACTGGCCGCTCGCCGTGGTCATCGCCGTCACCCGCGAGGAACCCAAGCACATCTCGTCGCGGGAGGGCATGGTCCGTACCGCGTCGACCTCCCCGTTCTACCGGGCCTGGCTCGACGCCAATCCGGCCGACCTCTCCCTGGTGCGCGATGCGGTGCAGCGGCGGGATCTGGCCGCGCTCGGTCCGGTCGTCGAGCGCAACGCTTTGCGCATGCACGCGACCGCACTCGGCTCGACTCCCCCGCTGCTGTACTGGGAGCCGGCGACGGTCGCGGTGATGCGCGAGGTGTGGCGGCTGCGGGAGGAGGGGACCGCCGCGTTCTTCTCCATCGATGCCGGTCCGCAGGTCAAGGTGGTGTGCGAGCCCGGCGCGGCCGACGGCGTCGCAGCCGCTCTCACCGAGGTCCCGGGCGTGCACCGGGTGTTGCGTTCCCGACCCGGCCAGGGTCCCCGCGTGCTGCGTGAACCGCCGTCCTGGGCGCGGCTGCCGGCCCCGTGGCAGGACACGCCGACGCCGGCGGGAGGGGGCGCGACGTGACCGGCACGCGGGTGTTCGCACCCGGGAAGCTGATGATCGTCGGCGAGTACGCGGTCCTGCACGGCGGACGGTCACTGGTGACGGCCGTGAGCTCCGGCATCGAGTGCCGCAGCGTCCCCCGGGCGGGCGGCTGGTGGCTGACCGCACCGGACCTGGGGATCGACGCCCCGCTGTCGGCCGTGTGGCGGGCGAAGGGCGGGCGTCTGCTCGCGGCGGCCGTCACCGCGGGAGCGGAGGCGTTCGCACTCACCGGACCACGGCACCTGACCGTACGCGGGGTGGGCACGGGCGCGGGCCGCAAGACCGGGCTGGGCGGCAGCGCGGCCGGCACGGTCGCGGTGCTCGGCTGTCTGGGCGCCGTGACGGGTCTCGACCTCGCCGGGGCCGACGTACGTCGCCGGATCTTCGACCTCGCGTTCGCGGTGCACCGCGCCCATCAGGGCGGTCACGGCAGCGGGGCGGACGTGGCCGCGAGTGTGTACGGCGGGTGGGTCGACTACTCGCTGTTCCAGGGCGTGGCCCGGATCAGGCCCGCGGCCGTTCCCCCCGGGCTGCTGCTCGCCGCCGCGTGGAGCGGTGTGACCGCCGATACCAGGGAGAGCCTGGCCGAGTTCGAGATGATCCCCTCCGCCCCGGCGATCCTCGAGCGCATGCACGCGGTCCTGGCGGACTTCTGGGCGGCGGCGGACGCCTCCTGCGCGCCGGCGCTTCTGCGCAGTGTCTCGGGCTACGGCGGCATACTGCACGACGTCGCCTGTGAACTCGGTGTGCCCGCCCGGGCGAGGATCGCCGAGCTGGTCTCCGGGGCCGCCCGGGACGGTGTCGCGGTCAAGGGCTCCGGCGCGGTGGGCGGTGACTGTGTCATCGCGCTCGGAACCGGCCCGGGCCGCCTCGACGCCGTCCGTTCGGTGTGGCGGAAGCTAGGGGCCAAGACGCTGGACCTCACTTCGGACCACGGCGGGATGCGGCTCGTCGACCTCCACGGCTGAGGCCGCTGCACCCGGCGGGGGCGGCCGGGTCCTCGGCCCCCGGGGTGGCCCGGGTCGCCCGGACGTCATGTCCGGCGCTCCTGGTTGCCTGATCCGCTTCCCCTTCGGCGGCTGACCATCACGATCGGTGCCCGTACGGTTGCGCTACATGTCGGGTGACGCCGGCACCCTCCCGCAGGCTCCCCGTAGGGCAGTCCTCGTCGGTGGCGTCGGTGCCGCGGCGGCTCGTCTCCCTGCCTCCGTGCGTCTGTGCACGGCTTTCTTCCACGGCAGGCCGGTACGTGGTGGCAAGGCCGAGCGGACGGTCTCCGGTTCGGTCCGGTCGCCGTTCCTCAACCCGCGGTGCGGGCGTCCGCCCCGCCGCAGGAGCCCCGAAGGAGATTCCGTTGGAACGTCATCGACTGTCCGTCCTGTTCTGCGACCGCCCGCGGGCCGTCGCGCGGATCACTTGTCTGCTGGCTCGGCGGGGTTACGCCCTCAGCGACTTCGGCGTCGAGGTGACACAGTCGGCCGGTATCCGGCGGGCGACGTTCATCGTGGAGCTGGACCGGGTGGATCCGCGGCAGGTCGCCTCCCAGCTGGAGAAACAGGTGGACGTGATCCAGGTCGATCTGCTGCCGGCCGACGGGCCGGTGAGCGGGCCACCGGGGACTTCGCAGGGATCCGCGGTCCCTGCGGTCGGCGCAGACCCGGCGCAGGGGCAGCCGGTTCGCGCCACCTGCCGCCCCACCCCGGTGACCGCGGCCACCGTGCTGCAGCAG
>NZ_JAIZ01000165.1:0-3868 GCF_000710465.2 Kitasatospora sp. MBT63
CGGTGCCGCCCCGGCAGGCGCCCGCGGGCGGCGGCCGGGAGTCCACCCCGGTGGCCGCCGGCGAGCCGTACCGGACCCGCCTGTTCAAGGTGCCGGGGACCGGCCGCGGCGCCCAGGGGCGCCGCTCCCCCGCCGAGACCGACAGCGGGCACACCATCCGGGCCCGCCGCCCGCAGGGCCGGCTCAGCCGGCTGCACCTGGCCGCGACCTTGCAGGCCGCGGCGCCGTACCAGGCCGCGCGCGGGCGGGCGGCCCGGGCGCTGGTGCTGCACAAGGACGACTTCCGGGAGCAGGTGCGCCGCGGCCGGGAGTCGAACCTGGTGCTGTTCGTGGTGGACGCCTCCGGGTCGATGGCGGCCCGGCAGCGGATGACCGCCGTCAAGGGTGCCGTGCTCTCCCTGCTGATGGACGCCTACCAGCGGCGGGACAAGATCGGCATGATCACCTTCCGTGGTGCGGCCGCCGACCTGGTGCTGCCGCCCACCTCCTCGGTGGAGGTCGGCGCGGCCCGGCTGGAGCAGCTGCCGACCGGCGGCCGTACCCCGCTCGCCGCCGGGCTGCTGCGCGCCCACGAGGTGCTGCGGGTGGAGCGGATGCGCGACCCGCAGCGCCGCCCGCTGCTGGTGGTGGTCACCGACGGCCGGGCCACCGGCGGCCGGGACGCGCTCGCGCTGGCCGGCCGGGCCGCCGGTCTGCTGGCCGCCCAGGGCGCGGCCGCGGTGGTGCTGGACTGCGAGTCGGGCCCGGTCCGGCTCGGCCTGGCGCGCACCCTCGCCGCCCAGCTGGGCGGCTCCGCCGTCACCTTGGACGAACTGCGGGCCGAGGGTGTCGCCGCCCTGGTCCAGGCCCACCGCTCCGCCGACCACCACCACCGAAAGGCCGCGTGACCCCATGCCCCAGGGAAAGCCCGAGACCGTCCCCGACGACGGCCTGACCACCCGCCAGCGCCGCACCCTGCCGATCACCGCCGTGCACACCGGTCCCGGCAAGGGCAAGTCCACCGCCGCCTTCGGCATGGCCCTGCGGGCCTGGAACCAGGGCTGGCCGATCGGGGTGTTCCAGTTCGTGAAGTCCGCCAAGTGGAAGGTCGGTGAGGAGAACGCGCTGCGCGTGCTCGGCGCCTCCGGCCAGGGCGGCACGGTGGACTGGCACAAGATGGGCGAGGGCTGGTCCTGGGTCCAGCGGTCGGCCGAGATGGAGCAGTCCAGCGAGGAGGCCGCCAAGGAGGGCTGGGAGCAGGTCAAGCGCGACCTCGCCGCCGAGACCTACCGCTTCTACGTGCTGGACGAGTTCACCTACCCGATGCACTGGGGCTGGGTCGACGTGGAGGAGGTGGTGGCCGTGCTGAAGGACCGTCCGGGCAGCCAGCACGTGGTGATCACCGGCCGGTACGCCAAGCAGCCGCTGACCGACCTCGCCGACCTGGTCACCGAGATGACCAAGGTCAAGCACCCCATGGACGCCGGCCGCAAGGGCCAGCGCGGGATCGAGTGGTAGGCCGTTGAACATCCCCCGTCTCGTCGTCGCCGCGCCCTCCTCGGGCGCGGGCAAGACCACCGTCGCCACCGGGCTGATGGCCGCGCTGCGCGCCCGGGGCCTGGCCGTCTCCCCGCACAAGGTCGGCCCGGACTACATCGACCCGGGCTACCACGCGCTGGCCGCCGGGCGCCCGGGGCGCAACCTGGACGCGTACATGTGCGGGCCGCAGCGGATCGCCCCGCTGTTCCTGCACGGTGCGGCCGGGGCGGACGTCGCGGTGGTCGAGGGCGTGATGGGACTGTTCGACGGCGCCGCCGGGCAGGGCGAACTGGCCTCCACCGCGCACGTCGCCAAGCTGCTGCGGGCGCCGGTGGTGCTGGTGGTGGACGCCTCCTCGCAGTCCCGCTCGGTGGCGGCGCTGGTGCACGGCTTCGCCTCCTGGGACCCCGAGGTGCGGCTGGCGGGGGTGATCCTCAACCGGGTCGCCTCCGACCGGCACGAGCAGCTGCTGCGCGAGGCGCTGGAGGAGGGGTCGGGCGTCCCGGTGCTCGGCTCGGTGCGGCGGGCGGCGTCGGTCGCCACCCCGTCCCGGCACCTGGGTCTGGTCCCGGCGGTGGAACGCTCGGCCGAGGCCCTGCGGGCGGTGGCCGACATGGGTGAGCTGATCGGCCGCTCGGTCGACCTGGACGCCGTGCTGGCGCTGGCGAGGACCGCGCCGCCGCTGTCCGCCGAGCCCTGGGACCCGGCGCAGGAGGTCGCGGTCGTCCCCGGCCGGCCGCGGATCGCGGTCGCGGGCGGCGCCGCGTTCTCGTTCTCGTACGCGGAGAACTCCGAGCTGCTGACCGCGGCCGGCGCCGAGGTGGTCGCCTTCGACCCGCTGCACGACGGCGAACTGCCCTCGGGGACGGCCGGGTTGGTGATCGGCGGCGGGTTCCCCGAGCTGTACGTCGGCGAGCTGAGCGAGAACGGGCCGCTGCGCGCGGCCATCGCCGCGTTCGCCGCCACGGACGCGCCGGTGGCCGCCGAGTGCGCCGGACTCCTTTACCTGGGACAGGAGTTGGACGGCAGGCCGATGTGCGGCCTGCTGCCGACCGGCGCCCGGATGACCGAGCGGCTGACCCTCGGCTACCGGGAGGCCGTCGCCCTCGGCGACAGCCCGCTCGCCGTCGCCGGCACCCGGGTGCGGGGCCACGAGTTCCACCGTACGGTCTGCGAACCGGGCGCCGGCGAGCAGCCCGCCTGGGGCTGGCGCACCCCGGCCGGACCGCGCACCGAGGGTTTCGTACACGGCTCGGTGCACGCCTCCTACCTGCATCTGCACTGGGCGGGCGCACCGGAGCTGGCGGAGCGGCTGGTGCGGGTGGCCGCGGGCGGCTGAGGCCGCCGGTCCGCAGACGAATCGATCCGCCGAGCTGACTCTTCATAAGATATGAATGGTCGGCGCACGGGCTTCACCGTGCGGAGAAATCCGGCAGATCGTGAAAGAGAGACCGTGGACAGAGCGCTCATCAGATCGTCAGTTCCGCTGTTCCTGGGGAGCATCCTGGCGTCCCCTGGTACCGGCCGCCGCGCAGGCGGCCACCGGCCCGTCGGTCTGGGTGCAGAGCGCCTCCGACCACGTGTTCTCCTCGACCGTCCGGCCGGACCGCGCCGTCGGGAACATCAGCCTGTTCGCCGCCCGCAACGAGGTCCAGGCGGCCCAGATCTCGGTCCGCTCGGACGACGCCCTGAGCGACGTGCACGTCGCCGCCGGCGACCTCACCGGTCCCGGCGGCGCGGTCACGGCCTCACCGTGCACAGCCTCTTGCGGTCCGCGACCGTGGTCCACAGTCCTTCCCGTTCGCCGCCACCGACGACCCGCACGGGAACTACCACCTCCAGCTGGCCGAGCTCGAAGGCTACGGGGACGCGGTGGCCGCCGGGCGGCCGGTGACCGTCTCCAGCTCGGTGGAGAACACGGCCGCCGGCTGGGTCCGCGCCGCCGCCACCGACGGCGTGCAGAACTCCGCCCTCGGCTACTCGATGGGCTGGAGCAGCGCCGAGACCACCGCCACCGGCCACGAGTGGGCCACCGTCGACCTCCAGGGCGCCACCCTGCTCTCGCAGGTCCGGCTCACCGGCCGGACCGACGGCTCCAACACGGGCCTCGGCTTCCCGGTGGACTTCACCGTCCAGGTCTCCGACGACAACGCGCACTGGACCACGGTGGCCGCCAGGACCGGCTTCCCACGGCCGGGCACCGCCGCACAGGTCTTCACCTTCGCCCCCGTGACGGCCCGGTACGTGAAGGTCGACGGGACGCGGCTGAGCGCCGATCAGTTCGGCGCGTACCACCTGCAGCTCGGCGAGATCGGCGTCGGCTGACCACCCGGGACCGCACGACGGCGCC
>NZ_JAIZ01000165.1:4009-21434 GCF_000710465.2 Kitasatospora sp. MBT63
CGCCGCCGAGGGCGGTGGTGGCCAGGTCGAGTGCGGTGCGGACCGCCATCGCCCGGCGTGAGACGCCGGACACGTCGGCGGCGTCCAGCTCGCGTTCGATGACGTCCGGGTCGGTGGAGTTCGCCGCGGCCCGCAGGTGGGTGCTCTCCTGCCGGATCCCGGCGACCAGGTCGGCCACCGGCTGCTTGGCGGCAGGACCCCAGTGGCCCGCCTCCAGCGCCGCCGCCTCGGCGTCGGCGGCGTCGGCCAGCCGGCCGGCCCAGGCCCGGTAGCCGGCCGGATCGTCGGCCACCTCCTCCTCGTCCGGGCCGCCGTCGGTGGCGGCGTTGAACGGGGCCACGGCCTTCAGGTAGGCGATCTGATCCGCGTTCAGGTTGGTCGCGTCGCGGCGCAGCGAACCGGTGCGGTTCCCCTTCGGGAAGGTGTAGACGCAGGTCACCGCGTGGTCGTCGGCCCAGTCCCAGGACGCCTTGCGCGGGTAGTAGTAGTACACGTCGGCGGAGGACGGCACGGCCAGGGTGTCCATCGTGTACCGGCCGCGCTGCTCGTCGCAGAGCTTCTCCGCCCGGTCCTCGACCTCGGTCTCGCCCGGGTAGCTGCCGTCGGGCAGTTCCACGACGCCGAACACCTCACCGTAGTGGGCGGTCGAGCACGGCACCGCGGTCACCTCGGTGGCCTGGTCGAGGCGGTCCGGCCGCAGGTAGCAGTCGCCCGGCCGCAGGTCGACCACCTGCACCGTGCCGGAGCCGTTGATCCGGCCGTCCGCGTCGCGGTCGGCGCCGTCGTTCCCGTAGAGCACCCCGACGACCACCAGCAGCGCGACCACCACGCCCCAGAGGCCGCCCAGCACGATGCCCGCCACGGCCATGCCCCGGCCGCGCTGCTGACGGCGCGGCGCCTTCAGCGCGGCGATGCCGAACGCGATCGCCCCCACCCACAGCAGACAGCCGAAGCCGACGATGCCGAGCACCAGCGAGGTGATGGCGAAACCGTTCCACCCGGTGAGCGGCGGCGGCCCGGTCCAGCCGCCCCACCCGGGGTAGCCGGGGTACTGCTGGGCGTACGGCCCCTGCGGGTGCGGTCCCTGCGGGTACGGTCCGTACGGGTGCGGCCCGTACGGGTCCGGCGGCTGGGGTTCGGCCGGGGCGTCCGTCGGCGGCGCGAACGCCTTGAGGAGCGGGTCGCCGGGCGCCTCGGTGGTGTCGGCCCCGCTCGGCTGGTTCTGGTCGGACGGAATGGCGCATTCCCCTTCAGGCACAGGACGGCCGCCGAACAGGCGTGTTCGACGGCTGCGCGAATATAGCGGACGGGTCGTCCACAGAACCACCGCATTGGGGCGGCGGTGCGGGCGGGTGCTTGAATGGCCGCACCGCGGGGCACCCGTCGTGCGCCCGCCCGATCGGACGGGGGCTCCGGTGAGCGGAGTGCACACCTACACCACCACGGTGACCTGGACCGGCGACCTCGGTACCGGGACCAGCGGCTACCGCGCCTACCAGCGGTCACACGAGATCTCCGCGGACGGCCCGCCGCCCATCCCCGGGAGCTCGGACCCGGCGTTCCGCGGCGACCCGGCCCGCTGGAACCCCGAACAGCTGCTGCTCGCCTCGCTCTCGCAGTGCCACATGCTCTGGTACCTGCACCTGTGCTCGGCCGACGGCGTGGTGGTCACCTCCTACCTGGACCGGGCCGAGGGCACGATGGCCGAGACCGCCGACGGCGGGCACTACACCGGCGCGGTGCTGCGGCCCCGGATCGAGGTGGCCGAGGCGGGGATGACGGAACGTGCGCTCGCCCTGCACGAGGACGCCCACCGGGCCTGCTTCATCGCCAACTCGGTCAACTTCCCGGTCCGGCACGAGCCGGTGGTCACGGTCCGGGCCTGACCGGGACGGTCGGGGGTCACCCGCAGGAGGCCTGGATCTCCTCCTCCAGGGCGCTCTGCTGGATCCGGTCGGTCTCCAGCCGGGAATCCAGCTCGGCGATCCGCTGCCGGAGCAGCGCGAGCTGGGCCGGGGTGGTCCCCGGTGAACCCTCCAGGACGACGAGTTCGTCCCGCAGTCCGTCCAACTGCCGCTCCTCGGCGGCGATCTCCCGCCTGCCCTCCTCGGCCAGCCGTTTCAGGGTGTCGCAGGCGCTCAGCACCTTGGTCCCGGTCATGGTGTCCGCCTCCACTGCACGCCGGATGGTGGCGGCCGTTCCGGCGCCCACCCCGCACCCCGGCATGGCACGGGAGCCGCAGCCCGCGGCCCGGTGACGGCCGTTCCCCGAGGATGGTTCGGCGCACGGCGCCGGGAGCGTCGGCACGGCTCCCCGCACGTGCACGGTTCCAGCCTTGCACCGGCCCCGGGCCGCGGCATCCCGGGCCGGGACGGCCCCGCCGCGGCCCGGCCGGCTCAGCCGAGGTACGCCGGGGCGACGGCCGAGGTCATCAGCCGGACGGCAGCGCCGGTGCCGTCGGCGGGCACCGTCCACAGGTCGGAACCGTAGTCGCCGGGGAGGGCGTAGAGCAGCGTCGAGGCGTCGGACCAGAGCGCCTGGTCGTCGATGTTGCGCTGCTCGGCGGTGGCGGTCTCGGTCATGGTCGCGAGGTCGAGCACGTACAGCCGCCAGGGGGCGTCCGGCGAGGCGCCCGCGACCCGCTTCTTGTAGGCGATGCGGGTGCCGTCGGGCGACAGTGAGGGGCACTCGACGTTCTGGTGCAGGGTGGTGAGGGTACGGGCGGCGAGGTCGCCCTGGACCAGGTAGGTCCGGCCGCCGGTGGCCAGGGTGGCGTAGAAGCGGTCGTCGTCGGCGAAGGTGACGCCCCAGATGTTGACGTCGCCGGCCTGGTAGGGCTTGCCGTCCTTGACGACGGCGAAGCTCTCCAGGTTGTCCTCCAGCGCCCAGCTGCGGGTGTCCACGATCGCGGTGCGGGTGGAGAAGTCGGTGCCCGCGTAGGAGTCGCCGCTGACGAAGACCGTCCAGGCGGCCAGGTGGCCGGAGGGCGAGACCCGGGCCCGGGTGGGGATGCCGGACGCCGGGAAGTGCCGCAGCTCGTGCAGGTCGGCGTCGAGGACCACGGCCCGGTAGGTGTCCTCCAGCGCGCCGTGCTCGGCCTGCAGGCAGATCCCGGTGCCGGCGGAGGCGTGGAAGCGCAGGCACTTCACGCCGGAGACGGTGCGCGGCCCGTCCGGCCGGTCCGCCGGCACCGTGGCGAGCTCGTCCCGGTGCGGACCCCAGGCGAGGTTGCGGACCAGCAGCTGCCGGCCGCCCGCCGCGGGCCGCAGCGCGACGGTGCCGGTGTGCACCGGCGGGCCACCCGCCTGCTCCTGGCCGCGCCGGTCGGCGCGGTCGGCGGCGTACAGCACGGCCCCGGTCCCGGTCGCGCCCAGCAGCAGGACGGCGACCAGCAGGATCACCAGACGGGTGGTACGGGTCATGCGGGCTGCTCCAGGTCGTCGGTCGGCCGCTCGTCGGTCGGGCGGTCGTCGGTCGGCCGCTCGTCGGTCGGGCGGCCGTGGGCGGTGCGGTCCTCGCCCGGCGGGTCGTCGGTGGTGCGCAGGACGGCCGTCGCGGCGACCGCGGCGACCGCCAGCGCGGCGGCGGTGACCGCCAGCGCGGTCCGCCCGCCCCACAGGCTCCAGGCGGCCCCGAACGCCAGCGAGCAGGCGAACCGGGCGAGCGCCTGCCCGGTGCCCACCAGGGCCTGCCCGGCGCCCTGCCGGCCGTCGGGCACCGCATTGGCGGTGGCGGCGGCGAGCACCCCGTCGGTGGCCGCATAGAAGGTGCCGTGCAGCAGCAGGACCACGGGCAGCAGCGGCGCCCCGCGCACGGGCGAGAGGATCAGCACGTAGCCGAGCAGCAGGACGCCGTGCCCGGCCAGGAACAGCCGGCGGCGGCCGATCCGGTCGGCCAGCGCCCCCAGCGGCACCGCCAGCAGCAGGAAGGTCGCGGCGGTCCCGAGCGGCAGCAGCGGGAACAGCGCGGTGGACAGGTGCAGTTCGCGCTGGAGCAGCAGGTACAGGAAGGAGTCGCTGACGGTGGTCAGGCCCAGCAGGACCGCGCACACGGTGAGCCGGCGCAGCTGCGGGCGGCGCAGCAGGGCGAGCGAGTCGCGCAGGCCGGGGGGCGGCTGCGCGCCCCGGTCGGAGCGCTGTGCCACGTCCTCGGCGCCGTCGTCGGCCGGACGGGCGATCCGTGGCGGGACGAAGAGCACCAGGACCAGCACGCCGAGCGCCGCGACGCAGCCGCTGACCGCGAACACCGCGCCGTAGCCGCTGCGTTCACCGCTCTCGGCGGACACCGGGCCGCCCGCGAACCGCAGCACCGCGAAGGCGGCGAGCGGGCCGATCAGGGCGCCGGTGGTGTCCATGGCGCGGTGCACGCCGAAGGCGCGGCCGCGGTGCTCGGGCCGGGTGGCCAGCGAGATCATCGCGTCCCTGGGGGAGGTCCGCAGGCCCTTGCCGGTGCGGTCGACGGCCAGCACCGCGCCGATCAGGGGCAGGCTGTGGGCGAGCAGCAGCAGCGGTTTGCAGAGCGCGGACAGCCCGTAGCCGGCGGCGGCCACCATCTTGTGGCGGCGTCCGCCGCGGTCGGCGAGGTGCCCGCCGGCGAGGCGGACGATCGCGCCGACACCGTTGTTGATGCCGTCCAGCAGGCCGAAGCCGAGCGGGGACAGGCCGAGCGTCGCCACCACGTACAGCGGCAGCACGGCGGTGACCATCTCGGAGGAGATGTCGGTGATGAGGCTGACCGCGCCGAGGGCGACCACCGTGCCGGGCACGGCGGGCGTCCGGCGGCCCGGCGGCGGGCCGGGCGGCCGGGGCCCACGCCCCGGGCTGCTGCCCGGGGCGTGGGCCGGCTTGGCGCTGCGCGAGTCCGCGAGGTACACGGGTGTCAGTTCCAGATGCCGGTGAGGTCGGAGGCGGAGGCGGCGTTGCCCGCGTGCGCGGACAGGCCCGCCAGGTCCTCCAGGGTGCGCAGCACGTTGTAGTGGTTGTAGGTGGTGCTGCTGGAGCTGCCCGGGGTGACGTGCTGGCCGTACAGGACGGTCGGGATGCGGTTGCCGGACAGCTTGTTGTCCTCGTCGAAGGTGACGACCAGGATGCTGTTGTGGGTCTGGGCCCAGGTGGCGTACGCGCCCAGGTTGTTCTTGATCCAGGTGTCGCCGGTGGAGACCGAGCAGTCGTGCATGTCGCTGCACAGGTTCGGCACCACGAAGGAGACCTTGGGCAGCGTGGTGTAGTCGGTCGGGAACTGCGTCATGGTCTTGGCGGTGTTGGTCGGCACGTTGGAGAAGCCGAACCACGGGTTGTGCTTCTGCGCGTACTTGCCGCTGCTGCAGACGGTCGAGCCCTGGCTCGGCAGGGTCTCGTTGTAGCTGGCCCAGGACTTGCCGGCGGCGATCAGCTCGGAGGCCAGGTTGGGCGCCGAGATCGAGCCGACGCCGACGCAGCCGTCGTCGGTGCGGCCCTGGTTGGAGCCCGAGAACAGCATGTAGTAGTTGGGCTCGCTGGGGTGGGTGAGGCCGTAGGACTGGGTGAGGCTGGCGCCTCCGGCCTTCAGGGTGTTGTTCAGGTAGGGGGCGCTGGAGCTGCCGATCACCTGGGTGTAGGCGTGGTTCTCCATCACCACGACGACCACGTGATCGGGGGCGGGCAGGGCCGCGGCCTGCGCGGTCGAACCGGTGGCGGCCCACAGGCCGGCGGAGGTGGCGGCGAGGGCGACGGCCCCGGCCAGCGCGGTGAGGGAGCGACGGTTGCGCTTGGGCGCCTGGTCGGCGGTCATGACTGTCCTCCGGACAGAAGTGACGGGCGTGCGAGCGGATTTGGAGCGCCGCAACCCTAGGGGGGAGCCGGTGGACTCGGCCGCGCCCCGGACATGAAGAACAGGCGAACGCTCACCGCCAATTTGTCGTGCACGGGCCAGATCCGGCCCGGCCGGGCACCCCGGGGCGCGGCGAAGCTCACAGCCCCGCCGATTGACCCGCCCGTCGCCCCCGTGGTGGGATTTCGACGCCGACGACCAGGTCGTTTTCGAGAAGGGCGGACCCGGTGAAGGGACCCTCACTGACCGTCGGCCTCGGCGCCCGCCGCGGCGTCAGCTGCGCGGAGGTCCTCGCCCTGGTCGACTCGGTGCTCGCCGAGGCCGGCCGCGCCCGGCACGAGATCGCCCGGCTCGCCACCCTGGACGCGCGCACCGCCGAGCCCGGCCTGCGCGCGGCCGCCGCCGAACTCGGTGTGCCGCTGACCGGCCACCCCGCCGAGGAGCTGGCCCGGGTGCCGGTCCCGCACCCGTCCACCGCGGCGCTGGCCGCCGTCGGCACCCCGGGCGTCGCGGAGGCGGCGGCACTGCTCGGCTCCGGCGGCACCCTGCTGGTCACCAAGCGCAGATCGGCCCTGGCCACGGTGGCCCTCGCCGCGCCCGGCGGGCCGGCCGAACCCGACCTGCGCCACCACGGGGACGCTGAGGTCCGCACCCCCGGGCTGGTCGACCTGGCCGTCAACGTCCGTACCGGCACACCGCCGCGGTGGCTGCGCGACCACCTCGCCGACACCCTCACCGCCCTCGCCGCCTACCCCGACCAGCGGGCCGCGCGGGCCGCCGTGGCCGCCCGGCACGGCCGGCCGGTCGAGGAGGTCCTGCTGACCGCCGGCGCCGCCGAGGCCTTCGTGCTGCTGGCCCGGGTACTGGCGCCGCGTCACGCCGTCGTGGTGCACCCGCAGTTCACCGAACCCGAGGCCGCCCTGCGGGACGCCGGGCACCCCGTGCACCGGGCGCTGCTCACCGCCGCGGACGGCTTCCGGCTACGGCCCGGCGCCGTACCCGAGCAGGCCGACCTGGTGGTGGTCGGCAACCCGACCAACCCGACCTCCGTGCTGCATCCGGCCGCCGCGCTGGGCGCGCTGGCCAGGCCCGGACGGACCCTGGTGGTCGACGAGGCCTTCATGGACACCGACCCGGGCGAGCGGGAGTCCCTGGCGGCGGTGCGCGGACTGCCCGGGCGGCTGGTGGTGCTGCGCAGCCTCACCAAGACCTGGGGCCTGGCGGGGCTGCGGATCGGCTACGTGCTCGGCCCGGCCGCGCTGATCGCCGAACTCGCCGCCGCCCAGCCGCTGTGGCCGGTCTCCTCGCCCGCGCTGGCCGCCGCCGAGATCTGCAGCGCACCCGCCGCGCTGGCCGAGGCGGACCGGGCCGCGGTCACCACCGCCGCCCACCGCGACCACCTGCTGCGCGGGTTGGCGTCGGTGCCGGGGGTACGGGTGCACGGCGCGCCGGCCGCCTCGTTCGTGCTGGTGGAGCTGGACGGCGCCGCCGCCGTCCGGGAGCGGCTGCGGGCCGACGGGTTCGCCGTCCGCCGCGGCGACACCTTCCCCGGGCTCGGGCCCGACTGGCTGCGGATCGCGGTCCGCGACCCGGACACCACCGACCGGTTCCTGGCCGCTCTGACCCGGGCGGTGACCGGGCGGTGACCGGGCGGGCCGCGGACGGGCAGGCCGGGGTCAGTCGAACCGGACCGCGTCCCCCCGGCTGACCGGCCCCGGCCGCAGCACCTCGGCGTACACCCCGGCGCACGGCAGCGGGCCGAGTCCGGCCAGCGGCTCGATCCGGTTGTGCCGGGCCGGTACCCGCAGCGCGTCGGGGTCGCGCGGCAGGACGCCGTGGGCCAGGGTCGGCACCGCGCAGCGCGGGGTGGCCAGCAGCACCCGGATCCGCAGCCGCGGGCCGATCCGCAGGCACCGGCCGACCCAGGAGTTCTCGGGGAAGCCCTCGGCCGGGCCGGTGTCGATCACCAGGTTGGGCCGGTAGCGGGCGGCCTCGACGGTGCCGCGCGGGGCGAGCCGGGCGATCTCCTCCAGCGTCGCGGTGGTCAGCAGGTGCAGCGGGGCGTGGTCGAAGAAGGTGCCGGGCGGTGCGGCGGAGCCGAACGCGTGGACGGTGTGGTCCACCTCGGCGTCGGCGCCGAGCCGCAGCACCTCATCGGGCACGGCCCGCTCCAGTACGGCGCCGGGCGGACGGCTGCCGATCAGCGTCACCGGGCGGCCGAGCCGCTCGGACAGCGCGCGGCCGGCCTTCGGGTCGTCCCCGTCCAGCACCTCCCCGTCGGGGCCGTGGATCCTTACCCCCGCACCGGTGTGGACGGCGGAGTGGGCCAGCAGCCGCTGCCAGCGCCGCGGCTGCTTGGCGCTGGCGATCCGGCCGGTGGCGGTGTCCAGCAGGGCGAGCGTCCGGTCCCCGTGCAGCCCGCGATCGGTGACCAGGGCCTCGGGGATCTCCTCGCCCAGCATCGACTTGACCGGGTACCGGTGCAGGGAGCGGACGGTGCCCGGGTTCACCCGGCCGCTCCGGGGGCGTCGGCCCCGGTGAGGGTGCCCGCCCAGTCGGCGAGCAGCGCGAAGTCGGCCGGCTGCAGGCCGGTCCGGTGGTCGACGAGCAGGGTCAGCGCCGGGGCGGGGTGGTGGGCGGCGATCCACGCGGTGTCCCGCGGGGTCAGCTCGTCGTCCACCCAGGCGAACGGCCGGCCGGCGGCCCAGGCGACCAGGTGGCGGGTCTTCCAGTGCAGGTCGTCCGGGTCGCCGTGGTGCATGGACGGCCAGTCGATGTACGGGAGTTCGGGCAGGCCGAGGAGCGGCGCGAGGTGCTCGCCGGCCTCGCCCTTCCAGGTGGTCGCCCAGACCAGGTCGTACGGCAGCGCCAGCAGCGCCGGGCCGTGCCCCGGGTGCAGCCACACCCGCAGCGGCTTGGCGTACCCGGGTGAACGGTCGGTCTGCCGGGCGATCCAGGAGGCCGGCCTGACGCGGTGGGTGAGGTAGCCCGCCGGGCGGCGGTGCGGCTTCGCCGTGTACGGGTTGAGCGGCCCGTCGACGTCGAGCATCAGCAGCGGTCGCGGGCCCGCTCCCGGCTGCGGTGCGTTTGGCATGCGGTACCGACCCCCCTGGTGGCTGTGCCCGGATTCTCCGGCACACCCGGCGGCCGCGCCAACGGGTTTCAGGCCCGCGCGCGCTGCCAGGTCCGGGCCGCGGCGATCCGCCGGACCGCGGCGGGGTGGGTGGCGAAGAGCAGTTCCAGCAGCCGGGGCGGGTCGACGTCGGAGCTGTTGGTGACCGCCAGCCGGCGCTGCATCGCGATGAACTGCTCCGGGTCCGCCGTCAGTTCGAGCGCGTGCAGGTCGGCCCTGGCCTCGATGCGGCGGCTCACCGCGCACTGCGCCGGCCCGCTCAGGGCGCCGGTCAGCGCCGCGACGGCGGCCATCAGCGGCAGCGACCGCGGATCGGCCGGGCCGCTCGCCCCGGCCGCGTCGAGCAGCGGCCCCCACCCGGTCAGCAGGCCGATCACCACCACCGCCAGCGCCGCGCCGAGCGCGCCGAGCACGGTGCCGGTCAGCACGTCGCGGTGCTTGACGTGGCCGAGTTCATGGGCGACCACCAGCTCCACCTCCCGCGGTTCGGCGGCCGTCAGCAGCGTGTCGTACGCGACGATCCGCCGGGTGGCGCCGAACCCGGAGACGTAGGCGTTGAGCGCGGTGGTGCGGCGGGAGGCGTCGGCCACCAGCACCTCGCGGACCCGGACGCCGTCCTGCCCGGCGAGGCCCAGCAGGGCGTCGCGCAGCGGGCCGGGCGGCATCGGGGTGAACCGGTTGAACAGCGGCTCGAACACCAGCGGGTGCAGGAACGACAGCGCCACCGTGAGCAGCGCCGCCGCCCCGGCGGCCGGCACCCACCAGCGGTCCGGCGACCGGTCGGTCAGCGCGTACAGCCCGTAGGCGAGCGGAAGTCCGAGCAGCAGGGTCAGGCCCAGGCCGCGCAGCCGGTCCACCACCCAGCCGCCCCAGCCCTGGGTGACCAGTCCGAAGCGGGCGCGCACCACCCGGACCCGGGCGGCGGCGGGCAGACCGATCAACTGCCCGAACAGCACCAGCGCGGCGGCGCCGGCCAGCACCTCGGCGGTCCGCGAGCCGCCGAACAGGCCGCCCGCCGCGGTCACCAGCCCGGCCCCGGCGGCGGTCAGCCCGAGCACCAGGGAGAGCAGCAGCCCGGCCAGCCGCCCGCCGAGCAGCCACGGCACCTGGGCCCGCCGCAGGGCGCGGCCCCTGGCCACCTGTTCGGGCGTGAAGTCGTCCATGGGGCCACCCTAGAGAAGGTCCGGGTCGGCCGGCCCGGCGCGCGGGCGCACCGGCTGACGGCGGGGCACACGGCCGCGCGCCCGCCGGTCCCCTTCCCACGGGTGTGGGAGGGGACCGGCGGGCGCGTCGGGCGCTGGGGGCCTCGGATCAGACCTGGCCGGCCTTCTCCAGGGCGGAGCAGCAGGTGTTGACCAGCAGGCGGGTCACCACGTACGGGTCGACGTTGGCGTTCGGGCGGCGGTCCTCGATGTAGCCCTTCTGCTCGACCTCGACCTGCCACGGGATGCGGACCGAGGCGCCGCGGTCGGAGACGCCGTAGGAGTAGACGTTCCACGGGGCGGTCTCGTGCAGACCGGTCAGGCGGGACTCGATGCCGAAGCCGTACTGCTTGACGTGCTCCAGGACCTTCTCCTGCGAGGTGCCGAGCGACTCGCAGGCGGTGATGATGGCGTCGTAGCCCTCACGCATGGCCTTGGTGGAGAAGTTGGTGTGGGCGCCGGCGCCGTTCCAGTCGCCGCGCACGGGCTTGGCGTCCAGGGTGGCGTCGATGCCGAACTCCTCGGCGGTGCGGTAGAGCAGGTAGCGGGCGACCCACAGGTGGTCGGAGACGGTCAGCGCGTCGACCGGGCCGATCTGGAACTCCCACTGGCCGGGCATGACCTCGGCGTTGATGCCGCAGATGGCCAGGCCGGCCTCGATGCAGCGGTCGAGGTGCAGCTCGACGATCTCGCGGCCGAAGACCTCCTCGGCGCCGACGCCGCAGTAGTAGCCGCCCTGCGGGGCCGGGAAGCCGCCCTCGGGGAAGCCGAGCGGGCGCGAGCCCTTGAAGAAGGTGTACTCCTGCTCGATGCCGAAGATCGACTCCTGGGCGGCGAACTGCTCGGCGATCGGGCGCAGCAGGGCGCGGGTGTTGGAGACGTGCGGGGTGCCGTCGGTCTCGTTGACCTCGCACAGCACCAGGATGTTGTCACCGCCGCGGATCGGGTCCGGGAAGGAGGCGACCGGCTCGAGTACGCGGTCCGAGGCGTGGCCCTCGGCCTGGTTGGTCGACGAGCCGTCGAAGCCCCAGGTCGGCAGCTTGTCCGCGTTGGCCAGGATCCGAGTCTTGGAACGGAGCTTGGCGGTCGGCTGCGTGCCGTCGATCCAGATGTACTCGGCCTTGATTGCCATTGCGGTGAACCTCACTGCTTGGGTGGTGGGTGCCCGCGTAGCGTCGCAAGCCGCCGTTTCCCGGTTGTTCCTCCTATGTAACGCCCATGTGAACCAACGGACCGCAGCGGCACGCTCACGGTAGGAGAGTGCCAGTCCCGCGATGCGGACGCGGCCGTGGACGGCGGGGCTCAGTGGCGGCGGGCGTGGGCCCGGCGGCGGCGGGTCATCCAGAGTGCGGCCGTGCCCGTCACCAGCAGCGTCGCCCCGCCCGCGAGCACCGGGAGGGTGCCGCTGCTGCCGGTGGAGGCGAGCGACTCGGAGCGGTCCGGGGCCGGGACCGGCCGGGCCGCGGTGGTGGCGGGTGAGGCGGACGGGACGGGTGCGGCGGACGAGGCGGGCGCCGGGACCGGCTTCTCGCAGCTGACCGAGGCGATGGTGATCCGGCCGCTCACCCGGGCGACGTTCAGGTTCAGCGGGTTGACGTCGACGGTGGCCTCCAGCGCCGAGGCCGCGGCGGTCGAGGAGGTGGTGGTCTTCCGGGAGAACTGGATGTCGACCACCCCGACGCCCGGCACCTCGACGTGGCTCGGCCCGTTCAGTCCCGCCGTGACCGACTTGCCGAGCACCGTGACCTTGGCCGGGGCGACCACCTTGGCGGTGGGCGGGCCGTCGACGGGACAGGTCACCTCCGCACTGAGCGCCTCCAGGCCGAGCAGCGCGGTGCCGGGCAGGCCGGGGGCGTGCAGGTCGGCGTCGACCAGCCGGACGGAGGCGGCGGCGCCGTGCTCGTCCGCACTGGTGGCGGACCTGCCGAGGTCCGCCTTGAGCAGGGTGACCGGGCGGCCCTGGTCGACGCCGTCGACCTTGGCGGTGAGTACCGAGCCGTTCTGCTGCGCGGGGCTCTGCACCCGGTTCAGCGAGACGTCGACCGGTACGTCGACCTGGTCGAGCAGGCGGACGTCCAGGGCGAGTTCGGCGGTCACGGCGGTGGCCCGGCCGGGGCTGCCGGCGCCCGGCGCCGCGGATGCCGCCGGCAGCGGCAGGGCGAGGGTCAGGGCGGACGCGGCGAGGCCGGCGGCGGCGGCCGTGCGCAGGACTGAGGACATGGCGGTACCCCCACGGGTGGCGGATGTGGCAGAGCGCGCTCCTGGCTCACCCCGTGGGGGCTGACACCGCAGCGGCCAGGGGGGAGGGGCTTGTGCTCTCGACTGCCGCCAGTCTCATCGAACGATCAGTCACATGAGTAACACAGAAAGCCATTTCACCCGTTCGAGTGAGACTGCCCGTCAAGAGCCACCGGAACGGCCGACTCCCCATTCTGTGGCGGTCCTGTGACGAACCAGCGGCCCCGACCGGCCCGTCGTCTCATCTCCTCTGTCTACGCTCGGATCCATGCCCTCGCCACGATCCCGCTCCTCGATACGCCGCACCGCCTACGCCGCCTCCCTCGTCGCCCGGCTGGTCGCCGTCAGCACCGTCGCGGGCGTCCTGCTCGCCGGCCTGGCGCTGCCCGCCGTCGGCAGCGTCGGACTGGCCGCGAAGGAGGCCGTCTCCGACTTCGACGACCTGCCGGACGACTTCACCACGCCCCCGCTCTCCCAGGCGTCCACGGTCTACGACGCGAGCGGCCAGGTGATCGCGACGGTCTACCAGCGGGACCGCACCGTGGTGCCGAGCGAGCGGATCTCCCCGCTCCTGAAGGCCGCGCTGGTGGACATCGAGGACAACCGCTTCTACCAGCACGGCGCGGTCGACCTGAAGGGCGTGCTGCGGGCGGTCAACCGCAACGCCGCCAGCGGCGAGATCTCCCAGGGCGCCTCCACCCTGACCCAGCAGTACGTCAAGAACGTCTTCGTCGACCAGGCCGGCGACGACCCGCAGGCCGTCCAGGCCGCCCAGGCGCAGACCCTCGGCCGCAAGGTCAAGGAGATGAAGTACGCGATCAAGCTGGAGGAGACCCTCAGCAAGGACGAGATCCTCACCGACTACCTGAACATCACCTTCTTCGGTGAGCAGGCGTACGGCATCGAGGCGGCCTCCCAGCGCTACTTCAGCGTCCACGCGAGCGACCTCACCCTCGCCCAGGCCGCCCTGCTGGCCGGTCTGGTGCAGTCCCCCACCGGCTACGACCCGGTGGTCAACCCCAAGGCGGCCAAGGCCCGCCGCGACACGGTGCTCGACAAGATGGCGGAGTACGGCAGCATCACCCGCGCCCAGGCCGACGCCGCCATCGCCGAACCGGTCACCCTCGCCGTCAGCCGGCCCCGGCAGGGCTGCATCACGGCCGCCCAGGGCGAGGGCTTCTTCTGCGACTACGTCCACAAGCTGCTCACCACCGACCCGGCCTTCGGCGCCACCGCCGCCGAACGCCAGGCCCGGTGGGCCCGCGGCGGCCTGCAGATCCACACCACCCTCGACCCCAAGGCCCAGCAGGCGGTCCAGGCCTCCGTCACCGCCCACGCCTACCCCTCCGACCAGGCCGCCGCGGCGATGACCGTGGTGCAGCCCGGCACCGGCCGGATCCTGGCGATGGGCCAGAGCCGCCCGTACGGGCTGGGCACCGACCAGACCCAGATCAACCTGAACGTCGGCAAGCCGATGGGCGGCGGGCTCGGCTTCCCCACCGGCTCGACCTTCAAGCCGATCGTGGCCGCCGCCGCGCTGGAGAGCGGGCGCACCCCCGCGCAGTCGTACCCCGCGCCGGCGAGCATGCCGTGGCCGGCCATGAAGAACTGCGAGGGCGGGCGCTACCCGCAGAGCGGCGAGGTGCACAACGACGAGAGCGACCAGGTCGGACCGTTCACCATGGGCCCGGCGATGGCGAAGTCGGTGAACACCTACTTCGCCGCGCTGGAGGGCGAGATCGGCCTGTGCACCGTCGTGCAGACCGCCAACCGGCTGGGCATCTCCCAGCAGGCCGGCGGCCAGAAGCTGGACGCCGTGCCGTCCATGGCGCTCGGCAGCAACAGCCTCAGCCCGCTGGACATGGCCGGCGCCTACGCGGCCTTCGCCGCCCACGGCACCTACTGCCGGCCGGTCGCGATCGACTCGGTGACCACGGCGGACGGCAAGGCGCTGGCCGTGCCGAAGGCCAACTGCTCGGAGGCGATGTCGGCCACCACCGCGGACACCCTCACCACCCTGCTGCGGGGTGTCGTCCAGGACGGCACCGGCACCGCGGCCGGCCTCGACGACCGCGACAGCGCCGGCAAGACCGGCACCACCAACGGCTCCAAGCAGGTCTGGTTCGTCGGCTACACGGCCGAGCTGGCCGCGGCCACCGTCGTCGCCGACACCGACCGGCCGGCCTCGCTGAACAACCGCCGGATCGGAGGGAAGAACGTCGGCTCCGCCTCGGGCGGCACCGTCGCCGGTCCGGTCTGGCGCGACGCGGTGGAGGGCGCCCTGAAGGGAACGCCCGCCAAGCCGCTCACCCGGATCCCCCTCCCCTAGCGTCCGGGAGGGGTGCGGTCTCGGGCACGGCCTACGGCAGGCGCCAGTCCACCGGCTGCGCGCCCTGCCGGACCAGCAGGTCGTTGGCCCGGCTGAACGGCCGGGAGCCGAAGAAGCCGCGGTCGGCCGACATCGGGCTCGGGTGCGCGGACTCCACCGACGGCACCTGCCCGAGCAGCGGCCGCAGGTTGCGGGCGTCGCGGCCCCAGAGGATCGCCACCAGCGGGCCGCCGCGCGCCACCAGCGCCCGGATCGCCTGCTCGGTGACCTCCTCCCAGCCCTTGCCCCGGTGCGCGGCCGGCTTGCCGGGCGCGGTGGTCAGCGCCCGGTTGAGCAGCAGCACGCCCTGCTCGGTCCACGGCGTCAGATCGCCGTTGGACGGCGGCGGGAAGCCCAGGTCGTGCCCGTACTCCTGGAAGATGTTGACCAGGCTGCCCGGGATCGGCCGCACCTCGGGCGCCACCGAGAAGCTCAGCCCCACCGCGTGCCCCGGGGTCGGGTAAGGGTCCTGACCGACGATCAGCACCCGGACCCGGTCGAACGGCTGCTGGAAGGCGCGCAGCACGTTCGGCCCGGCGGGCAGGTAGGTCCGGCGGGCGGCCAGCTCGGCGCGCAGGAAGTCGCCCATGGCGGCCACCCGCCCGGAGACGGGCTCCAGGGCCTTGGCCCAGCCGGGTTCGACGATCTCGTGGAGGGGACGCGGTGCCATGCCCGCCACCCTATCGGCCCAACGTCAGCGGACGATCCGCCCGCGGAGCACCACCAGCCGGGGATCGGCCAGCACCCGGATGTCCGCGCGCGGGTCCTGGTCGTAGACCACCAGGTCGGCCGGGGCACCCTCGGTCAGGCCGTCCCGGCCCAGCCACTCCCGGGCCCGCCAACTGGCCGCCGCCAGCGCCTCGTTGGCCGACAGTCCGGCCTTGACCAGCTCGGCGGTCTCCTCGGCGACCAGGCCGTGCGCCAGCGAGCCGCCCGCATCGGTGCCCACGAAGATCGGGATGCCGGCGTCCCGGGCCGCGCCGACCGTCTCGTAGCGGCGCTCGTGCAGCCGCCGCATGTGCGCCGACCAGGCCGGGAACTTGCTCTCACCGCCCGCCGCCAGGCCCGGGAAGGTGGCGATGTTGACCAGCGTCGGCACGATCGCCACCTGCCGCTCGGCGAACTGCGGGATCAACTCCTCGGTCAGCCCGGTGGCGTGCTCGATGCAGTCGATCCCGGCGGCCAGCAGGTCCGGCAGCGACTCGGCGGCGAAGCAGTGCGCGGTGACCCGGGCGCCCTCCTCGTGCGCGGCGGCGATCGCCTCCTTCAGCGCGTCGCCCGGCCAGCAGGCCGCCAGGTCGCCGCGGTCCCGGTCGATCCAGTCGCCGACCAGCTTCACCCAGCCGTCGCCGCGCCGGGCCTCGGCCCGGACGTACGCGGCGAGGTCGCCCGGCTCGATCTCGTGGGCGTAGTTGCGGATGTAGCGGCGGGTACGGGCGATGTGCCGGCCGGCCCGGATGATCCTGGGCAGGTCCTCGCGGTCGTCGATCCACCCGGTGTCGGCGGCCGAACCGGCATCCCGGATCAGCAGGGTGCCGGCGTCCCGGTCGGTCAGCGCCTGCTTCTCGCTGGTCGCCGCGTCCACCGCGCCGTGCGCGTCCAGGCCGACGTGGCAGTGCGCGTCCACCAGGCCCGGCAGCACCCAGCCGGTGACCGTCCGGACGTCCGCCGCGGACACCGGCCGGTCGAAGGTCACCCGGCCGTCGACCACCCACAGCTCGTCCCGGACCTCCTCTGGCCCGACCAGCACCCGGCCCCTGATGTGCAGCACCGCACCGTCGCTCATGCGCCGCACTCTACCGAGCCCGCTCCGCCCGGCGGCAGGGTGCGGTGCGGCAGACTGGCCCGGTGTCCGTCCGTACCCGAAAGGCCGTCGCCATGAGCCCGTTCCTGGACCTCCCGCCACTGAGCGCAGCACGGTTCGCCGCGATCGAGGACCGGGTGGCCGCGCTGCTGCACACCTCCGCGGACGTGATCATCACCCAGGGCGAGGCCCTGCTGCCGCTGGAGGCCGCGATCCGCGGCGCCGCCCACCCCGGCTCCACCGCGCTGAACATCGTCACCGGCCCCTACGGGCAGACCTTCGGCGGCTGGCTGCGCGACTGCGGAGCCGAGGTGGCCGACCTGGCGGTCCCGTACGACACCGCGGTCTCGGCCGGGCAGGTCGCCGAGGCACTGCGGGACCGCCCGGAGACCGACTTCGTCTCGCTGGTGCACGCCGAGGCCGCGACCGGCAACACCAACCCGGTCGCGGAGATCGCCGCCGTGGTCCGCGCGCACGGCGCCCTGCTGATGCTGGACGCGGTCGCCTCGGTGGCGGCCGAGCCGGTGCTCACCGACGAGTGGGGCGTCGACCTGTGCGTGATCGGCGGGCAGAAGGCGATGGGCGGTCCGGCCGGCGTCTCGGCGGTCGCGGTCGGCCCGCGCGCCTGGCAGCGGATCACCGCCAACCCGGCCGCGCCGCGCCGCTCGTACCTCTCGCTGCTGGACTGGAAGGAGCGCTGGACGGACGCCGGGCGCACCGCCCTGCCGCACGCCCCGGCCCAGTTGGAGATGCTCGCGCTCGAGGCCTGCCTGGACCGGATCGACGCCGAGGGCCTGCCCGCCACCCTCGCCCGGCACCGCGCCGCGGCCGCCGCCACCCGGGCCGGCGCCCGCGCCCTCGCCCCGCTCTCC
>NZ_JAIZ01000166.1:0-15929 GCF_000710465.2 Kitasatospora sp. MBT63
GCTGCTGCTCGGGGTCGCCCTGTACGTGCTCTTCCGGGTCGTCGACATGCTGCGGCTGGTCGCCTTCGCGGTGCTGGCCGCCCTGCTGATCTCCGCGCTGCTCGAGCCGACGGTCTCCTGGCTGCGGCGGCTGGGGGTGCCGCGTTCGCTGGCGGCGGCGGGCACCTTCCTCAGCGGCATCGCCGGCATCGGCCTGGTCGGCTGGTTCGTGGTGTGGCAGGGGAGCACCAACCTGGAGTCGGTCACCCGCAAGGTGCAGGCCGGTGTCAACCAGCTGCGCGACTGGCTGGTGGACGGCCCGCTGCACCTGACCCAGCAGCAGATCGAGGACTTCGCCCGGCAGATCTCCACGGCGATCGGTACCAACTCGGAGCAGATCACCTCGGCCGGCTTCACCGGTGTGACCATCGCCGTCGAGGTGCTGACCGGGGTGGTGCTGGCCGCCTTCACCACCTTCTTCCTGCTCTACGACGGCGCCCGGATCTGGGGCTGGGCGCTGCGCGGCCTGCCCAGCCGCTCCCGGTACGCGATGGCGGGGGCCGGCCCGAAGGCGTGGGCCACGCTGACGGCGTACGTGCGCGGGACCGTCTTCGTCGCCTTCATCGACGCGCTCTGCATCGGCATCGGCATCCAGCTGCTCGGGGTGCCGCTGGCGCTGCCGCTGGCCGTGATCATCTTCCTCGGGGCCTTCGTGCCGCTGGTCGGCGCGCTGGTCACCGGCACCATCGCGGTGCTGATCGCGCTGGTCACGGTGGGGCCGTTCACCGCGCTGATGGTGCTGGTGGTGCTGGTCGCGGTGCAGCAGATCGAGGGCCACATCCTGCAGCCGCTGATCCTCGGCCGGGCCGTGCGGGTGCACCCGCTGGGTGTGGTGCTCGGCGTCGCGGCGGGCTCGATCGTCGGCGGGATCGCCGGGGCGATCGTCGCGGTGCCGCTGATCGCGGTCACCAACACGGTGGTCGGGCACCTGCGCCGGCGCAACGCGGCGGGCCTGGAGGTCTTCGTGGCCCTGGAGGCCGCCCGGGAGGCGGCCGAGGCCGAGGCCGAGGCCGAGGCGGAGGCGGAGGCCGAGGGCGCGCCCGCCACCACCGGCTGAGCCCGGCCCGCCGAACGCCCGAGGGGCCCCGCCGTCCGGCGGGGCCCCTCGTTCTGTCCTGCGGTGTCGATCCCGCGGTGCGCTCAGAGCGCGGCCAGCACTGCCTCGGAGTCGAGGGTGGCGGCCACGGCCTGGACGACCGCGGCGATCTTCATGGAGGCCTGGATGACCTCGCGCTCGACGCCGGCCTTGCGCAGCACGGCCTCGTGCGAGTCGAGGCACTGGCCGCAGCCGTTGATCGCGGAGACCGCGAAGCACCAGAGCTCGAAGTCGGCCTTCTCGACGCCCGGGGTGCCGATGATGTTCATCCGCAGACCGGCCCGCATGCTGCTGTACTCCTTGTCGGAGAGCAGGTGCAGGGTCCGGTAGTAGACGTTGTTCATCCCCATGACGGCGGCGGCGCCCTTGGCGGCGTTGTACGCCTCCGGCTTGAGGTTCGCCTTGGCCTCGGGCTCCAGCTCGCGCAGCACCGAGGGGGAGCGGGTGGCCATCGCGCAGGCCAGCACCGTGCCCCAGAGCTGCTGGGCGGGGAGGTCGGAGTTGCCGATGACCGCGCTCAGGTTGAGCTTGAGGTCCTTGGCGTAGTCCGGGAGGGCGGCCTTCAGTTCGTCGAGGGCCATCGGTCAGCCGGCCAGCAGGGCCTGGGCGTCGAGGGTGTCCTCGCCCTTGGTCCAGTTGCAGGGGCACAGCTCGTCGGTCTGCAGGGCGTCCAGCACCCGCAGGACCTCCTTGGGGTTACGGCCGACGGAGCCGGCGGTCACCATGACGAACTGGATCTCGTTGTTCGGGTCCACGATGAAGACGGCGCGCTGGGCGGTGCCGTCCGCGGCCTCGACGCCGCAGTCCTGCATCAGCTCGTGCTTGACGTCGGCCAGCATCGGGAAGGGCAGGTCGCGCAGGTCCTTGTGGTCCTTGCGCCAGGCGTGGTGGACGAACTCCGAGTCGCCGGAGACACCCAGGATCTGGGCGTCGCGGTCGGCGAACTCCTCGTTCAGCTTGCCGAACGCGGCGATCTCGGTCGGGCAGACGAAGGTGAAGTCCATCGGCCAGAAGAAGACGATCTTCCACTTGCCCTCGTAGGACTTGTGGTTGATGTCGGCGAAGGCGCTCGCGGGGTCGAGGTCGACGCAGGCCTTGAGGTCGAACTCGGGGAACTTGTCACCGATCGTGAGCACGTTCACTTCTCCTGGTGTGAGAAATCGAGGGGTTTTCGTCCGATCTGCCTGTGATTCGACGGTTTCGGACGCGTTCCAGGGTTACACAACCGGCACTGATCAGGGAAATAGCTAGACTCGATGCATCTGATCGGAGAGAGCTATCAGTACTCATCGCCCGGCCCCCCGCACGGACCGCTCCCGCAAACCCGACCCCGGTGTGTCGATCACCACACCCCGTTCCCCGCGCACCCCCACCGTCGCCCAGCTGCGGTCCTTCCTGGCCGTGGCCGAGCACCGGCACTTCCGGGAGGCCGCCGCCGCCATCGGCGCCAGCCAGCCCGCGCTGTCCGGCGCCGTCGCCGCGCTGGAGGAGGCGCTCGGGGCCCAGCTGGTGGAGCGTACGACACGGAGAGTCATCATCACCCCGCTGGGGGAGCGCGTCGCCGGGCACGCACGCCGGGTGCTGTCCTCCCTGCACGCACTGACCGAGGAGGTCGAGGCGGCCCGCCGGCCGTTCACCGGACCGCTCCACCTCGGCGTGATCCCGACCGTCGCACCGTACCTGCTGCCCGCCGTGCTCCGGCTGGTCCGCAGCAGCCACCCCGACCTCGAACTGCACGTCCACGAGGAGCGCACCCCCTCGCTCCAGGAGGGCCTGGCCACCGGCCGGCTCGACCTGCTGCTGCTCGCGCTGCCCACCGGCGGCGCCGCCCCGACCCACGACATCCCGCTCTTCGAAGAGGACTTCGTCCTGGTCACCCCGCCCTCCCACGAGCTGGCCGGCCGCCGCGACGTGGCCCGCGACGTGCTGCTCGACCTCGACGTGCTGCTGCTGGAGGAGGGCCACTGCCTGCGCGACCAGGCACTCGACATCTGCCGCGAGATCGGCGCCGACCCCGGCGGCGGCTCCACCCGGGCGGCCGGCCTGTCCACCCTGGTCCAGCTGGTGGCCGGCGGACTCGGCGTCACCCTGCTGCCCGCCACCGCCCTGGACGTCGAGGCCGGCCGTACCGACCGGCTCGCCACCGTCCGCTTCGCCGACCCCGCCCCCGGCCGCCGGATCGGCCTCGCCACCCGGGCCGGCTCGGCCCGCTCCGCCGAGTACGACCGCTTCGCCGCCGAACTGCGCGAAGTGCTGCGGGAGCTCCCGGTGCGCATCGTGGAGTGATCCACCGGGCATACCTGGATGGGTGGTTCCAGCCTGAGGGGGTGCCGTGGACGTCTCCCGGATCAAGGTGTCCGGCCTGAAGTGCTTCAGCGGTCCGCGCGAGGTCGACCTCGACCTCGCCCGGCCGGATGGTACGGCGGCCGGCTGGACCGTCCTCGCCGGGCCGGGCGGCTCCGGCAAGACCACCCTGCTGCAGGCCGTCGCCCTGGCCCTCGGCGCCCACCCCGCGGTGGCCGCCGATCGCTGGCTGGCCGCCGGCCACCCCGGCGGAGCCGTGGAACTCAACGGCGGCGCCACCTGGCGGATCACCGGCGCCGTACCGAGGGCCGAACGCAGCGGACCGCTCTCCGCCCGCCACCGCTACTTCGGGCCGACCCGGCCCCCCGCGGCCGCCCCGATCCGCGGTGCCGCCGCCGCCCTGGTCGAGGACGGCCTGCTGCCGGACGGCTGGCGGCTCGACCCCGCACACACCGAAACGCCCTGGGTCCGCCGCGCCGGCCTCGCCCTGCCGCTCGCCGAACTCGGCGACGGCGTCGCCCGGCTGACCGCCCTGGTCACCGAACTGGCCGCCGTCACCCGCCGCACCCGCCCCGAGGACGTCGACGGCGTCCCCACCCTGCCGGTCCGCGCCACCGTGCTGATCGACGACGTCGACAGCCACCTGCACCCGGTCTGGCAGCAGCGGATCGGCACCTGGCTCACCACCCACTTCCCGCAGGTCCAGTTCATCGTGGCCACCCACAGCCCGTACGTCTGCCAGGCCGCCGACCCCGGCGCGCTGATCCGGCTGGCCGGCCCCGACGACGAACCCGCCGGCCCCCGGCTGCTCGGCGAGGATCTGCACCAGCGGGTCCTCTACGGCAGCGGCGACGACACCGCACTGTCCGAACTGTTCGGCCTCACCAGCGCCTACTCGCCCGCCGCCGAGGCCGAACGCCGGCTGCTGGTCCGCCTCGAGCGCAAGCTCTACGCGGGCGACGCCTCGGCCGCCGAACTCGCCGAGTACCGCGAACTCGGCGCCAAGCTCAACAGCTCGCTCACCGCCCGGGCCGACGAGGCCACCGCCCGCCTGCTCGGCCGGGACCGGTGATCCCGCTCCAGCGGCCGCCGCTCAGGCCCGCCCTGCTGGCCGAACTGGAGCGCCGCACCCGGGCGATCGACACCGCCGGACCCACCACCGCCACCGGCCGCGCCGCCTGGCGCAACGCCCGCCAGCCCAAGGCCCAGCTGCGCCTGATGCTCCGGCAGATGGCGCCCGGCCTCGAGCGGTGCATGTACTGCGGGGACAACCTGGGCACCGACATCGACCACTTCGAGCCGATCGCCCGGGCCCCGCTGCGCACCTTCGACTGGCAGAACCACCTGCTCGCCTGCGCCCACTGCAACAGCAACCACAAACGCGACCGCTTCCCGCTCGACCCGGTCACCGGCGCACACCTGCTGGTCGACCCCTCCCGCGAGGACCCGGCCGACCACCTGATGCTCTACCTGGAGTCCGGCGCGTACGACCCGCTCACACCCAAGGGCGAGGCGACCATCGACGTGTTCGCCCTCAACTCCCGGGCCGAACTGGTCCGCGGCCGCCGGATGATGTTCACGGTGGTGAAGGCGGTCCTGGCGGCCTGGCACCGCAGCCACCAGGCCGGCGCCCCCGCCGAGGCCGGCGAGTACCTGGACGCGCTGCGCCTGCTCAACCACGCCGACGTGCTGCGCGCCGTGCTCCGGCTGCGGCACCGGCCGGCCCTC
This sequence comes from Kitasatospora sp. MBT63, assembly GCF_000710465.2. Taxonomy (GTDB): domain Bacteria; phylum Actinomycetota; class Actinomycetes; order Streptomycetales; family Streptomycetaceae; genus Kitasatospora. Next base: position 5,168 of record NZ_JAIZ01000166.1, read on the forward strand.
GCCGAGGCGGTGCTGGGGCCGCAGGTGCTGCTCGCGCTGGAACAGCTGGTCAAGGTCTCACGGGAGTTCGGCTGACCCGGGATCGGGGCCGGGGCCGGAGGCGAGGCCGGTGCCGGGGTCGGGCGCGGCATCCTGCGCCGCCGCCTGCGCCGCCGTCCTCGGTGCCGGCAGGACGGAGGCTTCCGCCTGCCCGGGCTCCGGGTCGGGCCGGGGCTCCGGCGGCAGCGGTACGGTGCCCGCCGCCTGCAAGGTGTCGCGGGTGAGCAGCCAGGCCACCCCCAGCCCCGCCGCACCGGCCACCACGCACAGGTAGTCGGGGGCGCCGGCCCAGACCGCGGCCGCCGCCATCCCGACCGCCAGGCACAGGTGCGCGAGGCTGACGATCAGGATGGCGAAGGCCGCGGGCAGCAACGGGCCGCTGCTGCCCGCGGTGTGCATCTCGGCCTCGATGCTCAACCCGGAGCCCAGCCCGAGGTGGACGGCGACCTTGGCGGCGTCCGAATCGGGATGCTCGCCGTGCTCGTGCAGCCCGCCTTGGCCACCATGGTCGCCGTGCCCGCAGTGGTCGCCCGGGCCGCAGTGGTCGTGCGGGCCGCAGTGGTGGTCGTGGTGCCCGTCCTGCTCCGCGCCCGGGTGGTGGTGGGGACAGGGAGCCCCCGGCCCGCCCTGACGGTCCGTTCCGCTCCCGCCGTCCGCTGCGCCCGTTCCGTCTGCTCGGCTCACCCTGGCTCCAGTCCTCGCCGCCGCTCCACGGTTCCCATCGGTACGGCAGGACGGAACCATGACCTGCGACGCTCCGTACCGGACCGGCATGTTCCCCTTACCCGTTCCGGCGCCGGATCGTGCACCAACCGGTGGAGCAAACGCCGGGCCGGGAATCCGGACGCGGACGGGCTACGGCAGCCGCTGCTCGAACCACACGACCTTGCCGGCCCCGAGCCGGGTCGCACCCCAGCGGTCCGCGCACCGGGCCACTATCTGCAGCCCGCGGCCGCGCTCGTCCTGCGGCCCCGCCCGGCGAGGCCGCGGCAGCGCCGCGTTGTCGTCGCCGACCTCGCAGCGCAGCAGCGAGGTCCGCACCAGCCGCAGCGTCACCGGGCGGGTGGCGTGCTGGATCGCATTGGTCACCAGCTCACTGACCATCAGCTCGGTGCTCTCCGCCAGCCCCTCCAGACCCCAGCGGCGCAGCGCGTGCGAGGCGAGCCGACGGGCCCGGCTCGGCGTCTCGTGCCGCGGCTGGAGGAACCAGTACGCCACGTCCTCGGCCGGGATGCCGTCGAAGGCGGCCGCCAGCAACGCGATGTCGTCGCCGCGGTCCCCGGGCGGCAGGATCCGCAGCGCCTCCTGGCAGAGCTGCTCGGGCGTGTGCCGGTGGGTCGAGGCCAGCCGGCTGCGCAGCAGCTCCAGGCCGGTCGACAGCGGACGCCGCCGGGACTCCACCAGGCCGTCGGTGAACAGCAGCAGCGCCGAGCCGGGCGGCGCCGGCAGCTCCACCGAGGAGAAGTCGACCCCGCCGACGCCGATCGGCGCCCCCGACGGCAGGTCGAGCAGTTCGCTGCGGCCGTCCGGCTGGACCAGCACCGGCGGTACGTGGCCCGCGTTGGCCAGCACCACCCGGTTGGCGATCGGGTCGTAGACCGCGTACACGCAGGTGGCCAGGTGCTGCTCCTGGCCGAGCCGCTGCGCCTGCTCGTCCAGGTGGTACAGCACCTCGTGCGGCGGCAGGTCCAGGCCGGCCAGGGTCTGGGCGCTGGTGCGCAGCTGGCCCATGATGGCGGCCGAGGTGAGCGAGTGGCCCATCACGTCGCCGACGATCAGGGCGACCCGGTTGCCGGGCAGCGGGATCGAGTCGTACCAGTCGCCGCCGACCTGGGCGCCGCTCTCACCGGGCAGGTAGCGGTGCGCGAGGCGGACGCCGTGCGGCTGCGGCAGGTGCGCCGGCAGCATCGAGCGCTGCAACTCGTCGGCGATCTCCCACTCGCGGGAGTACCGCAGGGCGGTGTCCACCGCCAGCCCGGCCTGGGTGGCCAGATGGCCGGCGGTCGCGGTGTCGGCGGCGTCGAAGCGGGCCGGCTTGTCCTGCCGGGGCCGCCGGATCAGCAGCAGCATGCCGAGGACCGACTTGCGGCCGCGCAGCGGCAGCGCCAGCAGCGCGGTGCCGGGACGCAGCCGGCCGAGGGTGCGCCCGCCGAGCAGCTCGGCCGGCAGCGGGTGGTGCGGGCCCGCCGGGGCCGCACCGAGGACCATCGGCCCCACCGGTGCAGGGAGGGCCAGCGCCCGGGCGAGCGGGCCGCCGGGACGGACCGGACGCGGTCCGCAGCCACGGCCGAGCCGGGTGCCCTGGGTGTGGTGGATCAGCAGCGAGGTGGGGATCCCGGGGTCGCGGTCCACCTCGGGCAGCGGGTCGCGCAGCAGCACCACGGCCGCGTCCGCGAGCGCGGGCACCAGCACCCGGCCGAGGTCGCGCAGGGTGGCGGGCAGGTCGAGCGAGCTGTTGATCCGGCGGGCGGCGCCGTCCAGGTAGGCGAGCCGCTCGGCCAGCAGCAGCCGGTCCGCCGGTCCGTCCGGCCGGTCGGCCGGCCTGTCCGGCTGGTCCGGCGGGTCCTGGGGTGGTGGCGGGTGCCGCTGGACGGGGACGGCCGGCGGCTGCGCCGCGGTGGGGGTCGGATGGTCGCGCACGGGCCGCCCGTTCTGGAGGTGTCGAGGAGGAGGACTGGTCAGCTGACTCGCCGGCATCGCAGGAACAGCTGCTCCTCGGGGGGCAGGGTGGTGCTGGCCGGTGCGTACGGATGGCCGGAACCCGACTCCACCGCGAAGCCGGCCGCGGCGAGGGCCTGCGCGAGGTCCTCCCGTAGGTAGCCGCTGATCCTCAGTTCGTGGCCGAGGAAGGGGATCGGGGCGTGGTCGAGGTCCGCCTCGACCATGCCGAGTGCCAGCAGCCCGCCGGGGCGCAGCAGTTCGCGGATCCGGCCGAGCACCACCGGGATCTCGTCCTGGGGGAGCAGGATCAGCGAGAAGAACGCGGTGGCGGCGGCGAAGGCGCCCGCGCCCGCCGGGCCCAGCTCCGGTGCGGCCCAGGCCCGTCCGGCCCGCTCGGTGGCCAGGTCGTACATGTCGATCCGGTGGAACGCGGCCTGCGGTACCGCCTGCCGGGCCAGCCGCAGCATGCCGTCGGAGAGGTCGATGCCGGTCATCGCCAGTCCGCCGTCGGCCAGCTGGCGGAGCGTCGGCTCGCCGGTGCCGCAGCCGATGTCGAGCACCCGGGCGCCGGGCTCCAGCTCGTCCAGCAGCCATTCGCCGCACGCCAGCTGGCCGGATTTCGCCGGGAACACCTCGCCGTAGCGGGTTCCGATGGAGTCGAAGGCCAGTGCCTGAAGGGCGCGTTCGGCGCGGCGGCGGCAGAGCCGGGCGGCCTCCCGGGAGGCCGCGGTCGCGGAGGTCGGGCCATGGCCCTGGGCGGGGTCCGATATCTGTCCGGTCGTCACGATTCGCAAGGCACCTTTCCACCCTGGCCGCCGACCGGCCGACTGCCCCTGCCCGCGGCGGCCGTCCCACTCCCCGTGTGCACCACCCCGGTCCCGTACCGACGCGTCCACCTGCCGCGTCCACTCCTGTGGACCGGCCCGCGCGGGCCGGTCGGTGCGTGCACCGGCCTTCGAGAATATGCGTGATCACTGCGCGATGGGGTCCCTTTCCGGCCAACTCGTGCCCGAGGGGGTGAATATCGCCGCGTGGCGGAAGCACTCGGGTGTGCCCGGGGTGGTGCAGGGCCGGGCCGCACGCCGCATGGCGCGCACCGTGGCGCGGCTGACCTGCGGCGATGCGGGGGCGCCGGGCCGTTTATCGGATGTCAATCGGGACCTGGCAGAGTTCTGGTCAGCGCCGGGGAAGCGCACAGCGTTCCCGCAGCCGGGGGGCTGCGGGAACGCTCACGCTGGGGGATGCACCCGTTGGGGGACGGGTCACGGCGCGGGGGGTGCGAGGGGCTCGGTGTGCTGTTGCACGTCGATGAGGCTCTGCACGGGGAGAGCCTCCGGCACACCGAGCCGCGTGAAGATCGAGTGCGCCTCCTGAAGACAGGCCAGCCCGCGCGCAGGCTGACCCAGCTTCAGGAGGGCCTCGCCCAGCGCGGCGTCGGCCAGGCCCTGGCAGTACGCGGCATCGATCTCCTGCGCGATCAGCAACGACTCCTCGGCCGCCTCGGCCGCCTCCGGGTACAGCCCGGCACTGCTCAGACAGGCGGCCAGCCGCGCGAGCGAGTAGCCCTCCCAGATCCGGTGCTGCTGCGACCGGTACAGCTGGTGCGCCTCCCGCAGATGGCCCGCGGCCTCGGCCGGCGAACCGGTCGAGCGCAGCACCACACCGAGCTGGTACAGGGTGTCCGCGAGGCACGGCGCATTGCCGGAGAGCCGGGCCGCCTCGACGGCCGTGCACGCCGAGCGGACGGCTTCTTCGTCCCGGCCGAGCCCCAACTGCGCACGGGCGATGTTGCCGAGCAGCCTGGCCTCACCGATGGCGGCTCCGAGCCGGCGGCTGATCGCGTGCGCCTGCTCGAAGAACGGGAGCGCCTCCGCCGACCGGTCGGCCAGGCTCAGCACCACGGCCAGCAGGTTGGCGACCGAGCTGCGGAGCTGGGTGGTGTCGGCCTCGGGCAGCAGGCCCAGGCTCTCGCGCAGCGACATCTCGGCGTGCTGGAACTCGCCCGCCACGTGCTGCAGGAAGCCCTGCGCGAACCGGATCCGGGCCAGCACCGCGGTGTCCTGCTTGGAGCCGGGGTTCTCGTCGGCGCGGCGCAGTGCGACCCGGATCCGCTGCCCGTGCGTCGGATCCTCGACCAGCGTGTTGAGGACCAGCAGCAGGTCGACGGCGGGCCGTAGCAGCTCCCCGCGGTCCTGGACGGCGGCCTCCACCGCGCTCAGCACCAGGGCCACCTCGGCGCGCAGCCAGGTCTGTGCCGCCGGGCTGTCCTCGAAGGACAGCCCGTTCGAGCTGCTCTGGTGGAGCGGTTCGGGCAGGACGTCGTCGGGTTCGATGGCGTGGGCGGCGTTGCGCAAGGTGGCGAGGACGAGGTCCAGCAGCCGGACCAGCGCCGCCTGTTGGTCGGCGCTCTCGGCCAGCTCGTTCTGCCGCTGGGCGAACAGCCGCAGCAGGTCGTGGTAGCGGTAGCGGCCGGGGGTGAAGCACTCCAGCATGTTGGCCTCGACCAGGGCCTCGGCGAGCCCCTCGGCCCGCTGCTCGTCCGTGCCGAGCAGCGCGGCGACGGCGGGCAGCGGCAGATCGGGCGCGTCCACCAGGGACAGCAGCCGGAACGCCCGCGCCTCCTCGGTGCGCAGCTGCCCGTAGCCGAGGCCGATGGTGGTCTCCACCGCGAGGTTGCCCAGCTGCAGCTCGTGGAGACGACGCCGCTGGTCCGCTAACCGCCGGGCCAGGTCCGACACGCTCCACCGGGGGCGGCTGGCCAGCCGGGCGGCGGCGATCCGCACCGCGAGCGGCAGGAACCCGCAGGCGGTGACCACGGCGAGGGCGGCCTCGGGTTCGGCCGCCACCCGTCGCTCGCCGACGATCGCCGAGAACAGCGCCAGAGCCTCGCCCGGGGGCAGCTCCTCGACGTCCACCAGGTGGGCGCCGGGCAGCTCGGCCAGCCGCGACCTGCTGGTGACCAGCACCGCGCTGCCGGACACCCCGGGGATGAGCGGGGTGAGCTGCCGGGCGTCGCGGGCGTTGTCCAGCAGGATCAGCATCCGCCGGTCGGCCAGCAGGGAGCGGTAGAGCGCGGCGCGCTGCTCGATGGAGTCGGGCGTCTCGGCGGCGCCCAGCGCGTAGAGGAAGTCGCCGAGTACGGCGGCCGGGTCCGCGGGCGCCGCGCCGGCGCCGCGCAGGTCGACGTAGAGCTGGCCGTCCGGGAACTCGGTCCGCAGACCGTGGGCGACGTGGACCGCGAGGGTGGTCTTGCCGACGCCGCCGATCCCGGCCAGCGAGGTCACCACGACCGCCTGGCCGGACCCGCCGCGCAGCACCTCCTGGAGTTCGCCGACCAGTTCGGCCCGGCCGCTGAAGTCCGAGACGTCGGCGGGCAGCTGGGCCGGCGGGACGAAGACGGCGGCGTCGTCGGAGTCCGCGGGCCGGGACTCCACCAGGGTGGCCGGCATCAGCGCGGGATCGGCGGCCAGGATCCGGGACTGCATGGTGGCCAGGCTCGACCCGGGCTCGACCCCGAGCTCGTCGATCAGCAGCTTGCGGGTGTCGGCGTAGACACCGAGCGATTCGGCCTGGCGGCCGCAGCGGTAGAGGGCGAGCATCAGCAGCTCGCGCAGCCGTTCCCGGAGCGGGTGTTCGGCCGCCAGCGAGCTCAGTTCCGAGACCACCTCGGCGTGCAGGCCGACCTCCAGGGCCGCCGCGCAGCGCTCCTCCTGTGCGCCCACCTGGCGCTCGGCGAGCCGGGTGCGCTGGGACTCGGCGTATTGCCCCGGGATACCCGCCAGCGGTCGGCCGCTCCAGAGCGCGAGTGCGGAGACCAGGAGGCGGTGCGACTCACGGAACTGTCCGGCCGCCCGAGCGGCGGCGGCATCCGCGAACATAACGTCAAATATCGACAGATCGAGTGATTCAGGAGGAATCCGCAGCGCGTATCCGTCGCTCACCGAGATCAGGATCTCGGCGGGTCTGCGCACCGCGCGGTGCGGCTCGATGACGCTGCGCAGCCGGGAGACGTACGTCCGCAGCGCGGCCACCGCCTGCGGCGGGGGACGGTCGCCCCAGAGCCCGTCCACCAGTTCCTGGGTGGTCACCGGACGGCCGTGGCCGAGCAGGAGCGCCACCAGAACGGCCTGCTGCTGCGGCGAACCGAGCGAGAGCGCCTGGCCGTCCCGCCACGCCTGTACCGGGCCGAGCACCTGGAAGCGCAACGCGTCGGTGTGCTGCCTCTCCTGATGCTCCATGGAGGTCCCCCGCTGGACTTGTCGTTGCCGTTCCGAAGCTGCTGCTCGCCCCGGTCGACAGTGAGGCGCCAGCCTAAAGCGAAGCGCGCAAACGTTGGAGAAGTGGACAGGCCTCAGAGTGTTTATAAGACATTTAACGGTCCCTAGGATACTGTCCGGGCGCCCTGGCCCGTGCGGCCGGGACGGCAGTATCCCCAGAGCTGAAAGGCGGTCATTTCATGGCTGACAACGAGAACACGGCCACCGCGCCGGAGATTTCCGAGCCCCACCCCGCGAACGCGCCCGCCGAGCACACTCTGCAGGCCGAGGACGCCCAGCCGCTTCTGGAGGTTCTCGACGCCCTCGGTGAGGACGAGCCGACGGCCGAGCCGGAGCCGGCCCCGGTGGCCGTGAAGAGCAAGCCGGGCGAGGTCTTCGAACCGCTCGGCAGCATCACCAACCACCCCTGATCCGCGGGGCCGTGAGTCCGCCGGCCCCTTGCGTTTCGTCCGAAACCCGATCCCTGCCGAACGTTCGGCAGGGATCGGCTGCGGATGGGCCCGTCCACTCCGCGGTGCGGTTGTGCCCGCTACTCCGCGGAGCGACCGTGCCCGCTACTCCGCGGAGCGGACGCGCAGGCTGGTGATCAGCGGCCCGTCCGTCACCTCGGCGAAGAAGTCGTTGCCCTTGTCGTCGACCACGATGAAGGCCGGGAAGTCCTCGACCTCGATCCGCCAGACCGCCTCCATGCCGAGCTCCGGGTACTCCAGCACCTCGACCTTCTTGATGCAGTCCTGGGCGAGCCGGGCGGCCGGGCCGCCGATCGAGCCGAGGTAGAAGCCGCCGTGCTCGTGGCAGGCCTTGGTGACCTGCTTGGAGCGGTTGCCCTTGGCGAGCATCACCATCGAGCCGCCGGCCGCCTGGAACTGGTCCACGTAGGAGTCCATCCGCCCGGCCGTGGTGGGCCCGAACGAACCGGAGGCGAAGCCCTCGGGGGTCTTGGCGGGGCCGGCGTAGTACACCGGGTGGTCCTTCAGGTATTGGGGCATGCCCTCGCCGCGGTCCAGCCGCTCCTTGATCTTGGCGTGGGCGATGTCGCGGGCCACCACCAGGGTGCCGCTGAGCGAGAGGCGGGTCTTCACCGGGTACTTGGCCAGCTGCGCCCGGACGTCGGCCATCGGCTGGTTCAGGTCGATCCGGACCACCTCGTCGTCGAGGTGCTCGTCGGTGGTGTCCGGCAGGTACTTGGCCGGGTCGGTCTCCAGCTGCTCCAGGAAGATCCCCTCGGCGGTGATCTTGCCCAGCGCCTGGCGGTCGGCGGAGCAGGAGACGGCCATCGCGACCGGCAGCGAGGCGCCGTGCCGCGGCAGCCGGATCACCCGGACGTCGTGGCAGAAGTACTTGCCGCCGAACTGCGCGCCGATGCCGATCTTCTGGGTCAGCTCGGTGACCTTCTGCTCCAGCTCCAGGTCGCGGAAGCCGTGCCCGGTGGCGGCGTCACCGGAGGTGGGCAGCTCGTCCAGGTAGTGCGCGGAGGCGTACTTGGCGGTCTTCAGGGCGAACTCGGCGCTGGTGCCGCCGACCACGATCGCCAGGTGGTACGGCGGGCAGGCCGCGGTGCCCAGCGAACGGATCTTCTGCTCGAGGAAGGCGAGCATCGAGTCCTCGTTGAGGATCGCCTTGGTCTCCTGGTACAGGTACGACTTGTTGGCGCTGCCGCCGCCCTTGGCCATGAACAGGAACTTGTACGCGCCGCCGTCGGTGGCGTACAGCTCGATCTGGGCCGGCAGGTTGTTGCCGGTGTTCTTCTCGTCCCACATGGTGACCGGGGCCATCTGCGAGTACCGCAGGTTCAGCTTCGTGTACGCGTCGAAGACGCCGCGCGCGATGGCCGCCTCGTCGCCGCCCTCGGTCAGCACGTTCTGGCCGCGCTTGCCCATCACGATGGCGGTGCCGGTGTCCTGGCACATCGGCAGGATGCCGCCGGCCGAGATGTTGACGTTCTTCAGCAGGTCCAGCGCCACGAACCGGTCGTTGGGGCTGGCCTCCGGGTCGTCCAGGATGCGGCGCAGCTGGGCCAGGTGGGCCGGGCGCAGGTAGTGCGAGATGTCGTGCATGGCCTCGGCGGTCAGCCGACGCAGGGCCTCCGGCTCGACCTTCAGGAAGGTGCGGCCGTCCGCCTCGAAGGTGGACACGCCCTCCGAGGTGATCTTGCGGTACGGCGTGGTGTCCGCACCGATCGGGAGCAGGTCACGGTAGGCGAACTCTGGCGTGGCGGCCATGGCGAGGTCCTCAAGTCTTTCGGCTGCGTCGACGAAGCACCCTCCAGGGTAGGCGCAGCGGCCCGGGGGCCCGAGCGAAGGTCAGCCTGCGTGACCGGAGTCACGCGGACGAATGAAACTCTCGTTCGGCACGGGGTCGACTGGCTAGTCTTTCCCCGTGGACAACTCGCCGTCGCAGGACGCCCCGGAGCACCAGCCCGTACCCATGAAGAAGGCCGAGCCGGCGCCCCCGGCCCGTGCCGAGGCGGACCCGGTCGCCGAGGCCGAACTGCGCGCCTCGGATGCCGACCGCGAGGTGGTCGCCGAGCTGCTGCGGGACGCCTATGCCGAGGGCCGGCTCTCGGTGGAGGAGCACGCCGAGCGGATCGAGGCGGCCTACAGCGCCAAGACCTTCGGCGAGCTGGCCCCGCTGACCAGGGACCTGCCCGCGCCGTCGCGGATCTCGATGGAGAAGCCGCCGCTGGGCGCGGCCGCCCGGCCGCAGGGCGCGCCGCGGCCGCCGGCCCGGACCGAGTCGCCGTCGATGGTCGCGATCTTCGGCGGGGCCAGCCGCAAGGGCCGCTGGCGGGTGGGCGGGCACCTGCGGGCGATCGCCGTGTTCGGCGGCGTGGAGATCGACCTGACCGACGCGGTCTTCGAGTCGCCGGAGGTGGTGATCGAGGTGACCGCGATCTTCGGCGGGGTGGACATCAAGGTCCCGGAGAACGTCAGCCTGCACGGCGGCGGCGTGGGGATCTTCGGCGGTTTCGACGTCAAGGAGCAGACCGCGGCCGACCCGTACGCCCCGGTGGTGCGGGTGAAGGGCGCGGCGGTGTTCGGCGGCTGCGAGGCGCGGCCGCGGCGTGGCAAGAAGCTCAAGGAGTGGGTGCGCAAGCAGCTCGACGGCTGACCGCGGCCCGCTCCCGGGAGCCGGGTGGAGCATCAACTGCCGGGTTGGCACCGGGCGTTGCCATGAGTGCAGACCGTGGTCGGTTGCGTGCGCTGTGCATGAATCGGGCGGTGGCGGGGTAGTTCCCCTCGCACATCGTTCCTGTGAGGCTGTGATCCCGGGCGTCGGCGTGCCGACGCCGCGGCGGGGGGAGCGCGGGGCAGCCGGACAGGGGCGCGAGCCTTCCCCCCGAGTCTTGAGCCTGGTCAGGAGTACGCCGTGCTGCATCCGATCGAGTCCACCGCCCCCGGTGCCGTCGCCGCCCGCCGCAGTCCGTCGGCCCCGGCGGGGCAGCAGCCGGGCCACCTGGACGACAATCCCTGGCACACCGGGGCGGGCTGCCGCAGTGACGAGGCGGGGCTGTTCTTCGCGCCGTCCAAGGAGCCGACCGCGGCCCGCCTCGCCCGCGAGGAGCAGGCCAAGCGGGTCTGTGCCCGCTGCCCGGTGCTGCTGGAGTGCCGGGAGCACGCGCTGGCCCAACCGGAGCCGTACGGCGTGTGGGGCGGGCTGACGGCGGCCGAGCGCCGGGTGGTGCTGAGCCGCCGGCGGCGCCGGGACGGCGAGCTGCGCGAGGCCCGGCGGGTCGGGGTGGAGCGCCGGATAGCCGGCTGAACGCGGCTGCGGCGGCCCCCCGG
>NZ_JAIZ01000166.1:16027-20293 GCF_000710465.2 Kitasatospora sp. MBT63
GCGCCGGGAGCCGTCAGTTGGCCCGGTCGAAGTCGATCGCGCTGTACGCCCGCAGCTTGGAGAGCTTGTGGGTGGAGTCGATCTGGCGGATCGTGCCGCTCTTCGAGCGCATCACCAGCGAGCTGGTGGTGGCGGTCTCCTGGCGGTAGTGGACGCCGCGCAGCAGTTCGCCGTCGGTGATGCCGGTGGCGACGAAGAACACGTTCTCGCCGCTGACCAGGTCGTCGGTGGACAGCACCCGGTCCAGGTCGTGCCCGGCGTCCAGGGCCTTGCGGCGCTCGGCCTCGTCCTTGGGCCACAGCCGGCCCTGGATCACGCCGCCCATGCACTTCATGGCGCAGGCCGCGATGATGCCCTCGGGGGTGCCGCCGATGCCCATCAGCAGGTCGACGCCGGTGCCCTCGCGGGCGGCCATGATGGCGCCGGCCACGTCGCCGTCCGAGATGAACTTGATCCGGGCGCCCGCCTCGCGGATCTCCCGGACCAGGCCGTCGTGGCGCGGGCGGTCCAGGACCACCACGGTGACGTCCTCGACGGCGCTGCCCTTGGCCTTGGCGACCCGGCGGATGTTGACCGCCGCGGGGGCGGTGATGTCGACGAAGTCGGCGGCCTCGGGGCCGGCCACCAGCTTGTCCATGTAGAACACGGCGCTGGGGTCGAACATGGTGCCGCGGTCGGCGACCGCGAGCACGGCCACCGCGTTGTTCATGCCCTTGGCGGTCAGCGTGGTGCCGTCCACCGGGTCCACGGCGACGTCGCACTCGGCGCCGGTGCCGTCGCCGACCCGCTCGCCGTTGTACAGCATCGGGGCCTCGTCCTTCTCGCCCTCTCCGATGACGACCACGCCGTTCATCGAGACGGTCGAGACGAGCGTGCGCATGGCCTTCACGGCGGCGCCGTCGGCGCCGTTCTTGTCGCCGCGGCCGACCCAGCGGCCGGCCGCCATGGCGGCGGCCTCGGTGACCCGGACGAGCTCCAGCGCGAGGTTCCGGTCGGGAGCCTCGGGGGCCACCTCCAGGGCGCTGGGCAGGTTGTGCGAGTACTGCGTGGTCATCGTCGTTACCTCTCTGTACGCGACGGCCAGTGAGCGCTCGACTACTGCCTGCGTCGAACGCCGTGGTGAGGGTGGTGCGATCGTATCTGTCCCCCGGACGGGTGTCTGTGGCGCACCTCCCGCCGACCTGCGACTACGGGCGCCCGAGGGGCCGGCGGGGACCCCGGGTGACAGTGGTGCGCCCGTGATGGGTCACCATGGGTGGGTGGCAGGCAAGAGCAGCATGAGAAGCCGGCAGTCGGTGCGGGACATGGTCCTGTCGATGCTGGCGGTCGGTGGCGTGGTGGCGGTCGGCTACCTCTTCATTCCGCACGACGGGGGCGACGGCGTCCACCAGGTCGACTACCGCTCGGCGCTGGCGTCGGCGAAGCGCGCGGCGCCGTACCCGGTGCTCGGGCCGCAGGGGCTGTCCGACCGGTGGCGGGCCACCTCGGTGGAGTACCGCAAGGACAAGAGCGGCCACAACGTCTGGCACCTGGGTTTCGTGACCCCCTCCGGCGAGTACGCGGCGGTGGAGCAGAGCAACGCGGCCAAGGCCGACGTGCTGGCCGACGTGGTCCCCGGCGGCGCCGCCGACGGCAGTGCCCCGGTGGCGGGCCAGGACTGGGAGCGGTACCAGGGCACCCACTACCGCGGCCTCACCCGGCAGGACGGCACCGCGACCACGGTGGTCACCGGCAGTGCCTCGTACGACGAGCTGGCGCAGCTCGCCCAGGCGCTGAAGTAGCCGGGCCGGGCGCCCGGGTGAACGCGCGAAGGGCCCCCGGGGGAACCGGGGGCCCTTCGTCGTACCGCCGCTGCCCGCGGCGGCGGCCGGGTCAGACGGTGGTGACGACGTCCTCGTAGGCCAGGCGCGGGCCGCGCGGGTACCAGGCGTCCTCGCCCGGCTTGCCGATGTTGATCACGGTGACGACCGAGTGCTCGCCGTCCGCGAAGAACTCCTTGTTGATGCCCGCGGCGTCGTAGCCGAGCATCGGGCCGGCGGCCAGGCCGGCGGCGCGCACGCCGATGATGAAGTACGCGGCCTGCAGGGTGGCGTTCATCGCGGCGGAGGCCTCACGGGCCGGGCGCTCGGCGAAGACGACGTCCTTGGCCTGCGGGAAGTGCGGGAACAGGGCCGGCAGCTCGTGGTGGAACTCGTTGTCCGCGGCCAGGATCGCGACCAGCGGGGCGCTGGCGGTCTTGGCCTTGTTGCCGTCCGACATCAGGTTGACCAGGCGCTCGCGAGCCTCGGGGGAGCGGACCAGGGTGATCCGCAGCGGCTGCTGGTTCATCGCGGTCGGCGCGAACTTGACCAGGTCGTAGATGGCCTGGATCTGCTCGTCGCTCACCGGCTCGTCGGTGAAGGTGTTGGCGGTGCGGGCCTCGCGGAAGAGCAGGTCCTGGGCGGCGGCGTCGAGAGCCAGGGTCATGTCTGGTCCTACCTTGATCACAGGGGTTCGGGGAAGCGGCCCGACGCGGTGCGCCGTGCGGTAGTCCCCAACAGTCTGTGAACGTTAAACAATTCCATCCGCCCGATGTGACATCCGTCACCCGCCGGCGTCACTGCCCGGCGTCACTGCCCGGCGTCACTCCCCGTCCTCGGGGCCCTCCTCGACCGCCAGCGCCGCGTCCAGCCGGGCCCGCGCGCCGTCCAGCCAGCGCTGGCAGACCTTGGCCAGCTGCTCGCCGCGCTCCCACAGCGCCAGCGACTCCTCCAGCGGGATGCCGCCGCTCTCCAGCCTGCGCACCACGTCCAGCAGCGCGTCCCGGGCCTGCTCGTACCCCAGGCCGTCGTCGGCGCCGGCCGCGTCCGCATCCGGCGCCCGGCCGTCCGCCGGCCGATCCGCCCGCCGGTCCGCCTGCTGGTCTGCTGCCCGCTGATCTGCCATGGCGCCAGCGTAGGGGTTCGCGCCGACAATCCGGAGCCGTCAGCCCCCGTCGGCCGTGACCTCGAAGCCGCCGCCCGCCACCCGGGCGTGCAGCCGCTCCGCCGCCGTGACCTGCGCCGGATCGGTCACCACCGTCCCGTCCGCCCGCTGCAGCACCGCGTACCCGCGCTCCAGCGTCGCCAGCGGAGACAGCGCCACCACCCGGGCCAGCGTGTGCCCGAGATCCGTCTCGGCGTGGTCCAGCCGGTGACCCAGCACCCGCCGGGCCCGCTCCACCAGCGCCGTGACCTCCGCCGCCGGGCCCTCCACCAGCCGGTGCGGCGCGGCCAGCACCGGCCGGCTGCGCACCCCCTCCAGCCCTGCCTGCTCGCGCTCCACCCGCCCGGTGATGTACCGGCGGGCGCGGTCGCGCAGCTGGTGCACCCGGGCCAGTTCCTCGCCCACGTCCGGCACCACCCGCTTGGCGGCGTCGGTAGGGGTGGCGGCCCGCAGGTCCGCCACGAAGTCCAGCAGCGGCTGGTCCGGCTCGTGCCCGATCGCGCTGACCACCGGCGTACGGGCGGCCGCCACGGTACGGATCAGCTCCTCGTCCGAGAACGGCAGCAGGTCCTCGACGCTGCCGCCGCCGCGGGCCACGATGATCACGTCCACCTCGGGCAGCGCGTCCAGCTCCCGGACCGCCGCCGCCACCTGCCCCGCCGCACTGGGTCCCTGCACCAGGACGTTGCGCACCTCGAACCGGACCGCCGGCCAGCGCCGCCGGGCCACCTCCAGCACGTCCCGCTCGGCGGCCGAACCGCGGCCGGTGACCAGCCCGATCCGGTGCGGCAGGAACGGCAGCGCCCGCTTGCGCTCCGCCGCGAACAGCCCCTCGCCGGCCAGCCGCTTCTTCAACTGCTCCAGCCGCGCCAGCAGTTCGCCCAGCCCGACCAGCCGGATCTCGGACGCCCGCAGCGACAGCGAGCCGCGCGCGGTGTACCACTCCGCCTTGGCGTGCACCAGGACCCGCGAGCCCTCCTGCACCACCTCGGCCACCCGCTCGAAGACCGACCGGAAGCAGGTGACGGTCAGTGAGACGTCCCGGTCCGGGTCGCGCAGTGTCAGGAACACCATCCCCGCGCCGGGCCGCCGGTTCAGCTGCGCGATCTGCCCCTCGACCCACACCTCGCCCAGCCGGTCGATCCAGCCGCCGATCAGCGCGGAAACCTTGCCGACCGGGATCGGCGCCTCGGGAGAGCTGGAGTTGGTCATGCCCACGAGGCTAGCGCCGCCGCCCGACAGCCCGCTGACCCCGCCGCCCGCCCCGGCCTCCCTGCACCCCCAGCACCACCAGCCCCGCCA
>NZ_JAIZ01000166.1:20361-24187 GCF_000710465.2 Kitasatospora sp. MBT63
CCAGCCACACCGCCCCCACCACCTGCGCCGCGTGCGACGCCTCCACGAGCACCGCCACCAGCACCGCGATCCCCAGCACCGGCACCACCAGGTGCCGCAGCCACTCCCGCGACCGCCGCCGCACCACGTACCACCCGATCACCGACGCGTGCAGCAGCACGAACGCCGTCAACGCGCCGACGTTCACCACCGACGCCAGCCGGTCCAGACCGTCGTCCCGGCGGGCCGCCCACACCGCCGCCACCAGGGTGATCACCGCCGCGGTCAGCAGCGCCCGCTGCGGCACCCCCGACCGGCCGTCCACCACCCCGAGCACCCGCGGCAGCCGCCCCTCCCGCGCCATCGCGAACACCAGCCGCCCGGCCGCGGCCTGCCCGGCCAGCGCCGCGAACGCCGCACCGACCGCCTTGGAGACCGCCACCAGGGTGTGCAGCCAGTGCCCGATCGCCGAGTCCACCGTGTCGTAGAAGGCCGAACCCTGCGCGGCCGGGTCGGCCGCCAGCTCCTGCGGGCTCATCGGCTCCAGCAGCGCCGCCAGGTAGGTCTGCACCACGAACAGCAGTCCGGCCAGCGCCAGGCACCACAGCACGGCCTTCGCGACCGCCGCCGAAGCCCCCACCGCCTCCTCCACGAACGAGGCGATCGCGTCGAACCCCAGGTACGACAGCACGGCCACCGACACCGCCGAGACCACCGCCGACCAGGAGAAACCGCCCACCGCGGTCAGCGGAGACCACCAGTCGCGGGCCGCGCCGTGCCGGACCAGCTCCACCGTCGCCGCCACCGTGAACACCGCCAGCACCGCGACCTCCAGCGCCAGCACCGCGAAGCCCACCGTGGCCGCCGTCCGCACCCCGGCCAGGTTGAGCACCGTGGTGACCAGCACCGCCAGCGCCGTCCACACCCACCGGGACACGCCCGGCACCAGCGAGTTCAGCGCGATCCCGGAGAACAGGTACGCGACCGCCGGGATCAGCAGGTAGTCCAGCATCGCCATCCACCCGGCGACGAACCCCGGCGCCTCGCCCAGCCCGGCCCGCGCGTACGCGAACACCGACCCCGCCCGCGGCACCGCCCGCACCATCTCGGCGTACGACAGCGCGGTGAACCCCATCGCCACCGTCGCCGCCAGGTACACCGCCGCGACCGCACCGTGGCTCTTGGCGTCCAGCACCCCGAACACGCCGACCGGGGCCATCGGGGCGATGAACAGCAGCCCGTAGACCATCAGGTCCCGCACGCCGAGGGTGCGCCGCAGACCGTCCGACCCGCCCGACCCGACTTCCTCGCTCACCCCGCCCATTTGATCACCTTCGCCGATCGGTTCCGCCGCTTCGCGTCCGAGCGGCGACACGCGTCGGCCCGCCCCGCCGCCGCCCGTACGATGGAGCCATGTCCACCACTGCTCAGCGCCGTGTCCTGCTCGCCGCCCCCCGGGGCTACTGCGCGGGCGTCGACCGCGCCGTGATCGCCGTGGAGAAGGCCCTGGAGCAGTACGGGGCACCGATCTACGTCCGCAAGCAGATCGTCCACAACAAGTACGTCGTGCAGACCCTGGAGAAGCGCGGCGCGATCTTCGTCGACGAGACCCAGGAGGTCCCGGAGGGCTCGATCGTGGTCTTCTCGGCCCACGGCGTCGCCCCGGCCGTCCACGACGAGGCCAGGGCCGGCAAGCTCGCCACCATCGACGCCACCTGCCCGCTGGTGACCAAGGTGCACAAGGAGGCCGTGCGCTTCGCCGACGAGGACTACGACATCCTGCTGGTCGGCCACGAGGGCCACGAAGAGGTCATCGGCACCATGGGCGAGGCCCCGGACCGGATCCACCTGGTGGACGGTGCCGAGGACGTCGCCAACGTGCAGGTCCGCGACGAGTCCAAGGTGGTCTGGCTGTCCCAGACCACCCTGTCGGTCGACGAGACCATGGCCACCGTCGGCGAGCTGAAGAAGCGCTTCCCGCTGCTGGTCAGCCCGCCCAGCGACGACATCTGCTACGCCACCCAGAACCGCCAGGTCGCCGTCAAGCAGATGGCACCCGAGACGGACCTGCTGATCGTGGTCGGCTCCAAGAACTCCTCCAACTCCGTCCGGCTGGTCGAGGTCGGCCTGGAGTACGGCGCCAAGGCCGCGTACCTGGTCGACTTCGCCGACGAGATCGACGAGGCCTGGCTGGAGGGCGTCACCACGGTCGGCCTGACCAGCGGCGCCTCGGTGCCGGAGATCCTGGTCGACGGCGTGCTCGCCTTCCTGGCCGAGCGCGGCTACGCCGACGTGGAGACCGTCAAGACGGCCGAGGAGCACCTGATCTTCTCGCTGCCCAAGGAGCTCCGCCGCGACCTGCGCGCCGAGGCCGCCGGCCGGCTCTGAGCCTTCCCGGCCTCGCTCGGTCTCTCCCGGCTTCTTCCAGCCTGCCCAGCCTTCCCGCCGCGCCCGGGGCCCCACGGGGTCCCGGGCGCGGTGCTGTCCTGCCGCCGGGCCGGTGCCGGGGCCGGTGCCGTACCGGCGTCGTACCGGCGCGCCCGGGGTATCAGCAGGCGGGGGCGGTCCTGCGCCCGTACTTTTGTGCACAGGCTGTGGAAAACGGAGGGTGGCTGCGGCATGACGACGGTCTTCGGTGTGGACATCGGCGGCTCCGGCATCAAAGGCGCGCCGGTCGACCTGGAACGCGGTGCGCTGGCCCAGGAGAGACACAAGGTGCTGACGCCCCACCCGGCCTCCCCGGAGTCGGTGGTGGCGGCGGTCGCCGAGGTGGTCGGACACTTCGGCCACCAGGGCCCGGTCGGGCTGACCTTCCCGGGCGTGGTGGTCGGCGGGCAGACCCGGACGGCCGCCAATGTGGACAAGCGCTGGATCGGCGAGGACGCCGCCGGCCTCTTCTCGGACGCTCTCGGCCTGCCGGCCACCGTGCTCAACGACGCCGACGCCGCCGGCCTCGCCGAGCTCACCTACGGGGCCGGGCACGGGCGCGGTGGGGTCGTCCTGGTGCTCACCTTCGGTACCGGCATCGGCAGCGCGCTCTTCGTGGACGGCGCCCTGGTGCCCAACACCGAGCTCGGCCACCTGGAGCTGCGCGGCAAGGACGCCGAGCACCGGGCGGCCTCGGCGGCACGGGAGCGGCACGACCTCAGCTGGCCGCAGTGGGCCGAGCGGGTGGACGAGTACCTCGGCATGGTCGAGCGGCTGTTCTCACCGGAGCTGATCATCATCGGCGGCGGGGTGAGCCGCAAGCACGAGAAGTTCCTCCCGCTGCTCACCCGGCGCGAGGCCGAGGTGGTCCCGGCCGAGCTGCGCAACGACGCGGGCATCGTCGGCGCGGCGATGGCCGCCGCCAAATCCGGCTGAGCAGCGGGCCGGGGCGTCGTCGGCCGGAGCCGGGGCGTCGTAGGCCGTGAGGCCGGGGGCTGCGGGCTGCGGGCCGGGGGGCGGGGGCTGCGGGCCGACAGGCCGTCACCGGCTCCGGCGGATCCGGCGCTGGGCGAGGAAACGGGCACCGACGATCAGTACGGCCAGCCCGGTGCCGGCGAACAGCCACCCGGCCCGCAGGGCCAGCCCGGCGGCCAGCGACACCACGTGCCCGGTGATCCCGTGCGCCGGGTCCGGCTGGCAGAGCACCAGGGCGGCCGCGAACGCGATCGGACCGCTGATCGGCGCCGCCGGCAGGTCCGACAGCCGTACCCGCACCGCCAGCTGGAAGCAGATCGCCAGGTAGCCGAGCCCGAACAGCACCCCGAGGCCGCCGAACAGCAGCCGGTCCACCAGCGCCACCGCCAACGTGGCCAGCACGGCGACCACCCCGGTGCCGACCGCGGTCAGCCGGGTCGGCCGG
>NZ_JAIZ01000167.1:0-3112 GCF_000710465.2 Kitasatospora sp. MBT63
GCAACGTAGCGTTTCTCTCATCAGAAACGGCAGGGCGAAGGGCGCCCGCCGCAACCGAAGGAGCACGCCATGCAGAAGTTCGACACCCCCGCCCCGGTCTCCGTCGTCCTCGACGTCCCCGCCGGCCGGATCCGCTTCATCGCCGCGGACCGGGCCGACACCGTGGTGGAGGTCCGGCCGGCGGACGCCTCGAAGGGACGCGACGTGAAGGCGGCCGGGCGGACCACCGTCACCCACCACGACGGCGTCCTGCGGATCGACACCGAGCCCGCGGACCACCGCATCCTCGGCTCCTCCGGATCCGTCGAGGTGACCGTCCAACTGCCCGCCGGCTCCCACGTCGAGGCGAAGTGCGCGGTCGCCGAACTGCGTGGCGTCGGCCGGCTCGGCGACGTCACCTTCGAGGGCGCGCAGGGCACGGTCAAGCTCGACGAGACCGCCGCCGCCCGCCTCACCCTCCTCGACGGCCCCATCACCGTCGGCCGCCTGGGCGGCCCCGCGAAGATCAGCACCCAGAAGGGCGACCTCCACATCACCGAGGCCGTCCGCGGCACCGTCGACCTGCGCACCGAGGCCGGCTCGATCGTCATCGGCGCCGCCCGCGACGCCTCCGCCACCCTCGACGCCGGCACCGGCCACGGCCGGATCCACAACGCACTCGCCAACACCGCCGGCGCCGCGGCCGAACTGACCATCCACGCCACCACCGCCTACGGCGACATCACCGCCCGCAGCCTCTGAACCACCACCCACCGCACCGCCACGGCGCGCCACGGCGGGCACGCCGCCCGCCGTCCCCGACCCACTTCCGACTCCGGACCCTGGAGAGACGCAACCATGACGATCATCGAGCACTCCCCCTGGACCGGCATGGTGCCGGTCGACGACACCGCCCTGGCCGTGACCGACACCGGCGGGCCCGGCCGTCCCGTGGTCTACCTCAACGGCTCCTACGCCGACCGGTCGCACTGGCGGCACGTCATCGCCGAACTCGGCGACGGCTACCGGCACATCAGCTACGACGAGCGTGCCCGCGGCAGGTCGCGGCGCGCGTCGGACTACTCGTTCGAGGCCTGTCTCCGCGACCTCGACGCCGTCCTGCGGGCCCGCGGGGTGGAGCGCCCGATCCTGGTGGGCTGGTCCTACGGCGCGATGCTGGCGGTCCACTGGGCCGCCCGGAACCCGGACCGCGTGCTGGGGGTGGTGTCCGCGGACGGCGCGCTGCCGCACGACTGGCTGGACGACGCGGCCCGGGCCCAGATCCGTACGCTGTTCCGCCGGCTGAGCGTGCTGTTCCCGGTGGCCCGCCGGCTCGGCCTGGCCGCGCGGATGAGCGCCGCGCAGCACGCCGAGATCAACATCGAGATCAACGAGCTCTGCGCCACCGCCGCCCTCGGCCCGGTCCTCGACCGGGTCACCGCGCCGACCCGGTACGTGCTCGCCTCCGGCGGCAATCTGGGCGGCGAGGCGGAGCTGATGGAGCAGATCCGCGGCAACCTCGACCCGGTGCTCGCCCGCAACCCGAACATACGGCTCAGCGCGAAGGTCCCGAGCAACCACTCCAAGATCCTGCGCAAGGACTTCCGGGCCCTCGCCGACGCGGTCCGCGAACTCAACACCACCACCGCCACCGCCCACGGGGCCGGGTGAGCCGCGACCGGTCAGCGGGCGCTGCCGAGGTTGCGGTCGGCGTCCGACCCCTCGAGCATCAGGGTGGTCTCCTCGATCCGCCGGAAGCGGCCGTCGGGGGCGAGGTCGGCGAAGACGTAGACCTCCATGCTCACGGTCGAACCGTCCTTCTTCGTGATGCGGCAGGTGTGCCGGTCGGCGTACTTGCCGCCGTCGTAGAGCTCCTCATGGACCTCGACCTCGCCGCCGGCGACGAGCGTGCGCAGGTGGGCGATGTGGTCGAGGAACTCGGCCCGGTCGGCCCACTCGCCGTCGGTGCGCTGGCGGTAGTCGGGGGTGAAGTGGAGGTCGGCGGCCGCCTCCAGGGTGATGGACTCGTTGAGGAGCAGGTCGGTGAGGGCGGCCTTGATGCCGGTGCGGGTCATGAGAAGTCCTTGGTGCGGATTCGGATCGTGGATTCGGAACGGGTGCGGGGGCTAGCGGGCCGAAGCTCAGGCCGCTCAGGCGTTGGCGGCGGTGGTGTTGAGGGTGTCGTCGAGCCAGTCGTAGATGCGGGCCTGGGTCAGGCGCATGGCGCCGGGGTGGCAGTGGGCGCCGGCGCCTTCCTCGGCGGTGAACACCATCAGGGTCTTCGGGCAGGTGAGGTGCTCGAAGAGCTGCTCGGGCTGGCCCTTGAAGAACATGTCGTCCTCGGCGTCGCAGACCAGGGTCGGGCACTGGATCTGCTCGGCGATCCCGCCGGCCAGGGTGTGGTCCAGGTACGAGGCGTTGAAGGCCCGGGGGGTGTCGACACCCATGACGTACATGCCGTGGTTGATCGCCCAGCGGGCGATCGGGTCCTTGCCCATGATCTGCTCGAGGGCTGCGTCGAGCTCCGGCGCGGCCTCGGCGCGCAGGAGCCGCTCGGCCTCCTCGCGGGTGCCGGGGATGTTGCGCACGGAGGTCTCGCCGAGGTCGTAGAGGCCGTCGACGGCGACCAGCGCGGCCAGCCGGTGCTCGAACGCGGCGGCCCTGGGCGCGAGGATGCCGCCCATGCTGATGCCGAGCAGCGCGATGCGGCTGCTGTCGACGTCCGGGAGGATCTCGGCGAAGTCGACGACGGGGGTGATCACGTTCTCCCAGTCGGGGCGGAAGACCATGTCCTGGTGGTGGCGCGGGCCGGGCATGCCGGGGCCGTCGAAGACGAGCACGGTGTAGCCGCGCTCGACGCCGGCCATCGCGCCGAAGAAGTGCAGCTCCTCGGCGGTGCCGTCGAAGCCGTTGTGCATGATCAGGGTGGGCCGCGGGGTGCCGGAGTCGTCGACGCGGTACAGGTAGCCGGGCAGGGTGGTGCCCTCGTAGGGGATCTCGACCGGCTCGATGACCGGGGTGGTGAAGAGTGCGGCCGCCGCCCGGAAGCAGGCCACGCTGCGGTCGTAGGCGTGGTCGTGGCGCGGGTCGCAGGGGTGGCCGTGCAGGAAGAACTCGGCGGAGCGGTAGTAGT
>NZ_JAIZ01000167.1:3170-58296 GCF_000710465.2 Kitasatospora sp. MBT63
CGACGCCCGCAGGAAGCCGTCCCGGGCGCTGACCCGGTGGCCGGCCTTGAGGGCCTTCGCGGCCTCGGCGGACACCCGGTCGGCGGTGGCCAGCCACTCGGTGTACCAGCTGTCGTAGTCGCCCTCGGTGATGCGCTCGCCGGTGGCGACGACCTCGCCGAAGTCGGCGCCGCCGTAGGCGATGTGGCTCATCGAGCGCAGGGTCTCGTACCAGAACTGGATGTTGTTCGGGAACAGCAGCTGCTTCATGACGGTCTCCTCCATCGCTAAGCACCGATCTGTGCTTACGGCAGAACTGTAGACCCATCAGCCGCCGGGAAGCAAACATCTGTGCTTAGGATGTGGGTGTGACTCCGAAACAACCTGCTGAACGCATCCGCAAGAGCCCCGAACAGGTCCGCGCCGCCGTCCACCAAGCGGTCATCGACCTGCTCTCCGCCCCCGACGGCGCCGAACCCACCATCCCCGCCATCGCGCAACGCGCCGGCGTCAACCACACCAGCATCTACCGGCGTTGGGGCAGCCGGGAGGCGCTGCTCGCCGACGTCGTCACCACCCGCCTGGAACGCACCTCACCACTGCTCGACACCGGCAGCCTGCGCGGCGACCTCCTCGCCTGGGCCCGGGCCAGCGTCGACAGCATCCGCACCCCCGAGGGCCGCGTCCTCATCCGAGCCGTCGCCCTGTCCATGCCGACCGACCCCGACACACAGGGCGATCGCGAAGAGCAATTCCGACGCCGCGTGAGCTCCATCGAGCAGATCCGCCAACGGGCCACCGCCCGCGGCGAGAACCCACCGCCCCTGGAGGACATCTTCGACCAGCTCCTCGCCCCGTTCTACGTCCGCGTCATCTTCGGCATCGACCCACCGGCCACCGGCTACCCGGAACTCCTCGTGAACCGCCTGCTCGGCACCCCGGCCCCACCGGACACCGCTTGACCCGTCCGTGCGCGCCGCGCCCCACGGACACAACAAAAGGACCCCAGGCCAGCCAATGGCTGACCTGGGGTCCGACTGAGCCGCCTGCGGGATTCGAACCCGCGACCTACGCATTACGAGCTCGACAAGATCGGGCACCAGGACGCATCACAGTGCGCTGGATGGCCTTACTTCGCAGGTCAGACGGGGTGATAGCAGTTCAGTGCTGCACCGCTTTGCATCAAGACGCACTGTCTCGTCGTTCCCATGGCGTTCCCAGCGAGGCCACGGACGGGAACCCGGGGCGCTCCGAACGGGCTGAGCAGCCCGCCTGTCGCCTATCGATCATGCGTCCGCCGCATTGCCCTTCCCACGCAGAGAGGCTCCGCCCCCATTGCTCGGGGCGGAGCCTCTCTGCCCGCCATCGCGGGTCTAACGTCCGCTCCCACCCTACCCGGCGCGCACCGCCGCCAGGGCGCACAGCAGCCGGATTACGGAGAAAGCCTCTCCAGGGCTCGGCTCAGTGATTGGGGCGTCGACGGCTCCCCGGCGGATCACCAGCGGGCCGCCATCCAGGTGAAGGCGGCTTCGACACAAGCAGCCGTGTCGCGGGTGTGGGTCAGGTTGCCGGGGCCGGTGTAGATGGAGTGGCCGAACTCCCGGGTCTCGTCGGTGTCGGCGATGTAGGTGGCCTGCCAGGCAGTGTGTTCAACTGCCGGGTGGGCGATGTGCGAGTTGATGTCTGTGATCCAGATCTGTCCGCCTGGGGTGTTGATGATCAGTGCCCAGTGTCGGCCGCCCACGTGGAATGGCTCGGGTGCGAGGCCATTGGCGCGGAGCATGAAGTAGAGGAGGCGGCCAGCTATGGGCTGCTCGTCGGCGGCGAGTTCGTCGATGAGCGCCGATTCAACACTGCGGGTTGATTGAGGCATGTCGTGGGTCCGTTCACTGTGAGGTCGGGCCGGGGGCGCGGATACGCCGCCGGTCGGATTGGTCAGTTGGTGGCGGGCTCTTTCGCGGTGCGCTTGGCGCGAGGCTTGGGCGGGTCGGCCTTCGTGGCGGTGACCTTGCGGGGGCGGCTGGCCTTGGCCGGCGCCGGAGTGGTGTCGGCTGGCGGCTTGGCCGTGCGCTTGCGCGGGGCGCGGGCGGGCTTGCTATCGGTCTCGGTTGAGGTCGCGGGTTCGGTCGGCGCAGCCGGGGCGGTGGGCGCTGCGGGCTCGGTATCAGTCGGCGCATCGAGGTTCGGCCTCTCCGCTGCCCTGGCGGCTTCGGCGGCTTCAGCGGCGTCGAGCCAGGGCCGGTGGCCTACGGCCAAGGGCTTGTGGTCGAAGGCGGGGAATAGCACTTCGTCGAAGGAGTCGAGAACTGCCTTGGCGGGCTCGTCGACCTCGGCCAGGCGGAGAACGGTGTGATAGTTCGCGCCTTCTTCGAGGCGTTCGGCCAGATGGCGAGCGTGAGCGTTTCGGGTGGTTTGGTCGGCGTTGCGCGGGAGGACTGGCGCGCGGTAGCCGGTGACCCAGAGCTGGAGGGTGGTGCCGCCGCGCCGGGTGCGAATGCCGGCGCGGCGCCCGTCGGGGCCGTCGAGGAGTGCGACGCCGTAAGTGCTGGCGTCGGGGTCGATGGTCCAGGCAGTGCCGAGGAGGTCGGTGAAGGACTTGGCGAGGTCGGGGAGGTCGTCGGGACCGATCTTCATGCGGGTCTCCAAGAGG
This sequence comes from Kitasatospora sp. MBT63, assembly GCF_000710465.2. Taxonomy (GTDB): domain Bacteria; phylum Actinomycetota; class Actinomycetes; order Streptomycetales; family Streptomycetaceae; genus Kitasatospora. Next base: position 5,800 of record NZ_JAIZ01000167.1, read on the forward strand.
CTGGTGGTGAGGGTGGAGGGATCCCCCCTCTTATTGCTTAATTTTATACGCATTCAGGGCATGGATTCACCTGCTTACGATGGATTTCAGCAGGTCAGGCCGCCTATGCGGCGATCGGCTCCGGCCGCAGCAGCCCGCGAATCGCTGCGTGCATCTTCGCTATGCGGAGGTACTGGTCGCGGTGCTCGATCACCTCAGCGCGGCGCTTGGCCGCCCGGCGGGGGCCGTCGCCCTCGGTCAAGGTGTTGCCGCACCAGACCAGGACGTTCGGCCCGAGGCCCCACACGATGGCGTTGACGGCGCAGAGCGAGGCGGCGATCGGGTCGACGTCGGTCATGGACCAGAGGAAGTCGGCGGGGTCGCGGCCGGCGTCCCGGAGCGTCTGGGCGGCTGCTCGGTGTAGACCGCCGGAGCCTGCGGCCGGGTCGTCGAATGAGTGGCCGGGCTCAAAGCCGATTCCGTCGAGGAGCATGCGGGCCATGAGGTCGGCCATGTCCGGCGGCGTGTGGATTTCGGCGAGGTCCTCACGCTGTGACGGAGAGCGGAAGGCGGTCAGCAGGAATCCGAGCACGTCGGTGCTGGAACGGAGGTACGGGTGGTCGTCACCGAGCAGGTCGAGCAGTCCAGCATTGAGGGCCGCGTGGACGACCGCCCTGACCGGGGCGGCGAAGTCGGCGCGGGTGCTCTCGTCCGTCAGCCAGTCGTGGATGGGGCGTGCGCATTCGATCAGGTCGGGCCGGACGACCCACCAACGGGCGAAGCACTCCTCGAGCGCCTTGAGAATGTCGGTTGCACTGAGAGTGCGCCACCAATCGGCGACGTAGGGGGCAATGGTCCGCCCCTTCGCGGGCCACAGCGCAAGGCCGGCGACGGCTCCGATGGCGATCTCGAACCGGTTGGTGCCGCCGTTCCTCCACCAGGCGGAGGTGACGGCTTCGGCCAGGTGCAAGGCTGCGGTGTGCGGGTCGGCCGGGCGCCGGATGTAGCGGCGCCGCGCCGGGGTGGTGACGGCTGCGACCGCTCGGTTGGCGTGCGCCAGGTCGGCGGCGGCCGCCATCGCGGCTTCACGTGTGACCCTCGGCGGTGTCGCGCGCTTGCGGATGTTCAGTGATGGCCGGTTCTCCGGCGGCTGGTTGAAAAGGTCGAACTGCATCAGTTCTCTCCCCCCTGGTCTCCGGCCCCGAGGATTGTGCGGGCGGCGAGGAGCGCGCTTGTCAGGGTCGGAGACTCGACGGTCACGTCGAAGAGGTTGTGGGCCCACATGTCCGCTTCGAGGTCGGGCGGCTCCTCGTCGGTCGGTAGGACTGCGAGCAGGAGCAGCGGGGTGGCGGTGCGGTCGCGGTAGACGACGCGCCAGGTGCGGAGAGGGCCCGCGCTGGCGTCGGCCGGCTCCGGGGTCCAGGCGTAGTCCGCGTGGTGGACGTAGCGATTGCGGTCCGAGCGGAGGACGGCGAGGTGGGTGTGGTTGATGATGTAGATCCACGGGTGCAGTGCAGGGGTGGCGCTCTGGTGGGTGATCGTCTCGGCGGGCATTCCGATCGCGTGGCACAGGCACTCGCCCTGATCTCCGTTGGCGGAGGGAATGGTGAGCCAGCCGCCGGGGTGGTCGTCGATCAGGCTGTCGGCGACTGCGCGTGCGTCGCCCTGGTGGACGGTACGGACGAGGTGCATGAGGTCGGGGATCCGCAGGACGGGAAGCCCGTCGTAGTGGACATGGCGGCCGGTGAAGCCGTCCGGTGTTGATCGGGCGATGACCGACCGAATGGGGAGGTCCATTGGTGCTCCTGTGGGATGGCGGGCCTGGTCGCCGGGTGACGACCGGGCGGGATGGTCAGGAGTAGTGGCGGTTGATGTGGCGGGTGATCTCGTCGGCGACGGTGCGCAGGTGGCGGCGTTCGCCGCGGTGGAGGAGCGCGTGCTTGAGGGCGAGGGGATAGCAGGCGTGCATGACGAGGTCGGTGTACTGGGTGAGGGTGAGGGTGTTGAGTTCGGCGGGGCGCAGGGCCCAGGCCGTGATGGTGGCGCTGTTGACGAGGCGTTCGGCGCGGTCTCGGGGGGTGGTGCTGTAGGGGTGGCTGATGAGGAGGTCCGCGAGGGCTCGGTGGTGGTGGCCCGGGATGGGGCGGTTGAGCGTTGCCTGCTGCACGGTCTGTCCTTTCGGTGAACCCTCATCCTTATGCCTTAATTCTATATGCATTCAGGGGGTGGGTCCACCTTCTTTTTTGGTGTTTCCGCAGGTCAGGAGACCTGGGGCCTGATGGTTCAGAGTCCGCTGGTTGAGTACTGGTGGTTGATGACGCAGTCCTCGCAGCAGAGGTCGTCGCCGATGTAGTCGGCGCCTTCTCCGGGTTCGATGGGCATTGAGCACCGCGAGCAGGTGAGCGTCGTCATGGCGGTGAGCATCTGGACCAATCGGGGCCGGGGCGGCGGGCGCTGGCCAGGCGCCACTGGTGTTCGTAGTGCTGCTGGTAGGGGTGCAGAACGGTCATGGTTGCCCGGGTTTCGCTGAGCAGGCCCATGGTGAACAGTTCCTCGGCGATGACCCGGGCCATGTCTTCGCGCGCCCTGCCGTCCGGGACATGGACGGCGGTTCCGTATCGGGGATCGGCTCGCCAGGTGGTCCAGTCCTCGGCCGGGCAGTCGGCTGCCCAGGTGCAGCGGATCCGCACGGTGTCCTCGAAGAGGTCGGCCGTGCGCTCGACCCTCCAGTCCCTGGGGCTGACGTTTGCGGGGCCGCCCTCCTCCCCTGTCGAGGGGAGGCAGGAGTTGGCGTCGGAGAGGTAGTAGGACAGGTCTCGCGCCGCGGTCGCCTCGTCACCGCCGTAGGCGTCGGTCCAGCGGGCCGTGTCGACTGCGAAGCGCGTCCGGATCAGGACGATCACGTCGAACGGTCCGCCGGGTTCAGGCCGAGGCTGGCGCACAGGCCCGGCGCTGCGGTGTACATCGCCGCCGCCAGATCCTCGGGCAGGCCGGTCGGCAACCCGTCCAGGTCTGACGGACCGAGGAAGGCCACCGGTCCGTGCAGGTCGTACGGGATGGCCTCGTGGAGCATGACCAGCAGGAGCAGGGCTGCCACGTCGTTGATCTCCAGGCCGTCGGAGCCGTCGGAGCGCATGGCGAGGCTCAGGGTCCGGCGGCCGCACAGCCGGTGGTTGACGTACTCGACGGATCCTCCGACCTCGCTCTCCAGATAGGCGGTCCACCGGGTGCGGCTGGCGGGGAGGTTGAGGATGGTGGTGGTGCCGTCGGGGTTGACTCGTAGGCCGAGCTTGCGGGTCATGTCGGTTCCGTTCTGGATGGGTCGGTCGGGTTGGAGGTCCGGCGGCCAGCCAGCTTTCGGCCGACCGCCGGGGGTTGGGTTCAGCTCACCTCGGCGTAGTGCTTGGTCCGAACCCCGAGGAAGTCGCCGAACTGAGCCCGGCGTCGGGCCGAAGCCCGGCGTCGCCGAAGGCGGCCCGCGCGGTGTTTTGTGGCAGTCCTCCGGCAGAGTTTTGGCAGGTCAGGCTGCCTGCGTTGGCCCCGGGGCGATGGCGGGCCACGCCACCCCGTCCAAGGCCCGCCGGTGCATGGGCGGCACCTCCACCACCGGGCAGCCGAGCCAGTCCCGGCCCATGTGGGCCATCACCCCGGCATCGGCCATGTCGTACCGGCCGGCGCCCTCGCACTCAAGGCCGAAGCGGGTGGCCAGCGCGTCGCGCACCATGCCCTTGGCGACCCTGGAACGCTGCTTGGCCGGGTAGTCCTTCGCCGGATTCGCCCGCCCGCAGGCGTAGATGATCCGGTTCACCGGTGGCACGACCGCGTACGGAATGCCCCGGCGCCACAGCGACTGCGTGACGTGCCACCACAGGCCGGCCAGCTCGTGGTGCCCGGCCTGGCCACCGTGCCGGTGCGCAGGTCCTTCGACCATGACCAGGTCGGCGGCACGTGTCCTTTCGGTGATCTCCCGCAGGTGCCAGTCGATGCGCTGGTGGCCGCGCAGGCCGGTCTTCGGCCGGAGGGCACTGGCCCAGTCGACGCCGGCTATGCCGGTGGAGGTGAGGGATAGGTCGAGGCCGATGACCAGGGGGATGGGGCCCCGGAGTGCGGCTGTCGTACTGGTGTCCACGAGTGTTCCTTCTGTGTGTGCTGGCCCGTGCCGTTGGTCCGGCGCGGGTGCAGCGGTCGGCCCCATCCCGACCGCTGCGCGGGTGTCTTCAGGCGCTGGGTGCTGCGGCCGGGCATCGGTCGCAGGCGACGACGAGCGTGCGCAGCGCCACCGGCCGGTGGTCGATCGTGACGGCGGTGTCGTTCACGACCAGGCGGGCGGCGACGTGGTCAGTGCCGAGATGCGGGCACTGTTCGGCCACGGCGGAGATGGCCATCACGAGCGTGCGGAACAGCCACCAGCTGGCGTGCACTTGCTCGCGGCTGGTGCGCGCCTCGCGGTCGGCCTTCGGGCACACCCACTGGACGCTGTGCGTGACGACGCCGGGACGGTCCCCTTGGCGGGCCGCTCTGCGGGAGAGCATCCGGCGCAGCCGCTGCGCGTCCGTCGGGCTGGTCCAGGCGTGCGATCCGGCGGCCTCGGTCCACTGGCGTGCATGCCCGCGTTCCGGAAGGTGGCAGTGTGCACAGGAGTTGGGCTCCGCGAGCAGCGGCCCGCGGCTCTGAACGGGCATTCGCTGGCCGGGGTCGGGCTTCGGCCATGGGTAGTGCATGGGCTCTGGTCTCCTTGGTGGCGTCGTGCTGGTCATGCGTCGGCCAGCTCCAGCTGGACGGGTTCGGTGTTCGCCTCGATGAGTGCGCGGCAGTCGTCGCAGTACCGCTCACCGCGGGTGTAGTGCTCGTCAATGCCGCGCGAAGTGCCGCAGATGTCACGGGGTTTCAGCGGCGGCGGCAGCTCGCGGTCGTCGGCTCCATCGACGGTGGCGATGACGTCCCCGGCGAACCAGATCCGGCCGCCGGCTACGCCGTCGAACTTCGAGGGCCTGGGGCGCACCTGGTAGATGCAGCGGGCACGGACCGGGCAGGGCCCGCAGGTGGGCAGCAGGTCCAGGCACAGCTTCAGGAGGCTGGTGCGGTCCGAGTACCGGCGTTCGCTCGGCGCGAAGGCGAGGTTCCGGTAGCAGGCGGGCATGAAGACTTCGGTGACGGGCAGCGCGGAGTAGGCCATGGATCGGGTCCTTTCGGGGCCCGCCCCGCCAGTGCGGCGGGGCGGGCGGGGATGTCAGCGGCGCGAGCGGCGGTCGAGCGGGTGGCGGCGCTCGGCCAGTCGGCGGGGTAGCGGCATCAGCCGGATCTGCCACTCCGGGTTCCAGCAGCCGCACGGTGTCCAGGCGTCCCAGTGGTAGCCGCCGAGCCATCCGCCGTCGCCATGGCACTGCGGGCAGTACTGGTCCGGGCTGTCGGTGACGATGAACACGGGCTTCGGCTCGTCCAGGACGATGATGCGCAGCCGCCGAATGAGCGGAGTCCGGCGGGGAATTCGGGGAAAGGTCATCCCAGTGCCGCCTGGATCTGTCGGCCGATCCAGTGGGCGGCGTTGACGGAGACCGCATTGCCGCCCAGCATCGTCTGCTCGGCCTCCGTGCCGTAGCGGATGTAGCTGGCGGGGAACCTCTGGGCCGCGAATTGCTCGCCAGGGGACAGCATCCTGAACCGGCAGTCCTCAATCCTGGGTGCCGACTGGACGAGCGCGGCGGATGCCTTGGTGCTGAGCGTGTGGAAGGGGTGTCCAGCGGTCTTTGCTGCTGCCTTGCGGTAGGGGATGACAAGGGTGTTGCTGTGCGGCTCGTCGGTTCGCCCGCCTGGGACGACGAGGGCATGGTGCCTGCCCTGGGCGGTCACGGCGGAGAGCGGGTTGCTGACGGGGCTGGCCGTCGCGTGGTTGCGGTACTCCACGATGTAGGGCTCCGGCAGGGCGACCAGGGCCTCGCTCTCGCGAGTGGTCCGTGCTCGGAACGGGGCATCGCTGCGGGCGCTGGTGTTGTTCCAGCTGCCGCCGGCAGGGACGAGGAGCCCCTCACCCTGCTTGGTGCTTCGAGCGGGCAGAGGGCGGGCTGCGGGGTCGAAGGCGCGGGCGGTTCCGTCCTTGCCATGGGTGAGGGTGAGGCCGCTCGGCTGGTGGGGGTACAGCTCCAGACCGGCCTGGATGCGCGCCATCGTGGTCGCGGCCAACGGCTTCTTCCGGTCGCCGATCCGCGTGCCAAGGTTCGTCCAGTCGATCGCGGTGGCGGCCGGGCGGACGTACGGCTCCACTATGGCGTGGCGGCACCGCGAGTTGGGGCAGCGGTAGTCGTACTGGACGCCGTACTTGCCGATGGTGGCCTTCGGGTTGCGCCAGCTCTGGAACGCGTGAACGTCCTCACCGCAGTCGAAGCACCACGCCTTCGGACGTGGTGTCAGATCGACACGGCGGGCACCCTTTGGCGTAAATACGATGTACAGCCGATCTCGCCATTGTGGGGCGGGTTCGTTGCGCTCGTCACCGATGTGCGCCGAGCTCACCGAGGTGATCTGGTGCTGGTAGCCCAGCTCCTCCATCGCTGCGAGCCATGCCCGGAACAGCTGCCAGTCCGTGGCGAACTCGATGACGTTCTCGATCGCGATGGCCTTGAACCGGCGGGCTTCTGCAGCCCTGACGACGCACCACGCGGTGGCGCGGGTGCGCTCGAATGCTTCCTTGGGCAAGGTCTTGAACCCGTCCTCGTTCTCGTCGAACAGGGACATCTGGTCATCGGGCTCGCTCTGGCGGCGACGGCCGCCAGCGGGGCTGATCTCCGTGCAGATGATCGATGCCCAGAGGAGGTCGGCCTTCGGCAGGTAGCGCATCCGCATGTCGGATACGTCGGTGAGCAGGTGGTCGGCCTTCGGGTGGTTCGCCGCGTGGGTGGCGAGGGCGACGCTCCAGTGGTTCACGCCGAGCAACAACTCGATGCCGGACTCAACGAGGCCGGTGGAGCTTCCTCCTCCACCGCAGAGGAAGTCGATGGCGGTCAGGGACATGGTGATCTCTCTCCAAGAGGTCGGGGGTGCCCGGCCCGCGTGGCGGGCCGGGCGGGTGTTTCAGCGGTGGCGGCCGCGTCGGCGGCTTCGGCGCTCGGTGCGGAAGTCCTCGACGGCCGCGGCCGTCCAAGCGAGTGCGCCAAGCACGGCCAGGCCGAGTAAGGCGAGGTCGACGGTCACGGCCGCCCCGCGTTCGCCGGGCAGGTCCCGGCGCCGGTGAGGCGGGCCAGGTTGATCAGCAGGCCGCCTGAGTCGTTGATGCGGCGTGCCTCGGTGATGGCGTTCACGATCTCCGCGCGCTCGGCGTCGGTGGTCGGGTGGGCGACCAGACAGTGGCAGCGGCGGGCCTGGGTCTCGGGTTCAGCCACGGTCGATGTCCGTGCTGGTTGCGAACTCGGTGGCCGTAACCCCGAGGTGCAGCATTGCGTCGCCGCGCATCCACAGGCTCCTGGGCCAGTCGCGGCTGGGGTGGGCGTAGATCCGGTGCCAGCCGTCCTCGTACAGGCCCTGGTGGTCCACCTCGTAGGACCCCGCGGCGTACTGGCGCTCGACGTAGGGGCGCAGCACCGGCGTCCGGGGTGTTCCGTCGGCGGTGAGGTGCTGGGTCTTTAGCGCGACCGGCTGGAAGGTGGCGCGCCAGGGTTCCGTCAGGCCGCGGCGGAGCAGATAGGCGTCGATCGCGGCGAAGAGCGGGGAGCGGAGCTGGCGGTTGAGGAGGTCGGAGCCGGCCATCGTGGAGTCGTAGATGAGGTCGGAGATGGTCGGGTTGTCGTCGTGGTGGCGGCAGACGTGCCAGCCCTTCACGTCGTGGGGGTTGCTGGGCAGTCCCTCGTCGCTGGCGATGGCCAGGTGGCTGCCGTCGGGCAGGTCGGCGTGGATGTAGTACGCGCCGCCGCCGAGCTCGAAGTCGGTGACGAAGCCGCGTTCGCGCAGGGGCCGGATGATGTGGCCGTAGTTCTCGAACAGGCGGGTCCAGTCCGGGTCGGTGACGCGGCGGTGGTCGGGCAGGGGTGCGAGGCGCACGGTGGTCTCCAAGAGGTTGATTCTCTGCAACTTGCGTTAGGTTGTCGCCTACTTTTGGGCCGGGCGGATCGGCTCCGCCCGGCCCGGCGGGGCTATGCGGCCTGGCGGATGCTGGCGGCGAGTCGGTCGGCGTAGGCGGTGGCGGTCTCGGCGATCCGGCGGGCTTCGATGGCGATCTGCCGGGCCTGCTGGATGGCGTAGACGCCATTGCGGCTGTCGAGCGGCCCGGCGCCGTGGCCGAGCGATTCGATGAGGCGGGTGGCCTTGTCGTCGAGGGCGTGTTCGGCGTGTCCGAGGCCGTCGAGCTCGCGCTCAGCTCGGGCCCGGTCGCGCAGGTCGGCGATCTCGCCGAGGGCCTCACCTACGGCCTCGTCCTCGTTGAGCTGCTCGGCGAGGTCGAGGAGCAGGGGCGCGAGCTGGCCGGTGTGGTCGAGCGTCAGGGCTCCGTCCGAGTTGATTCCGAGCGTTGGCAGGTAGGTCATGCGCTTCCTCCGATCCTCCGAGCGAGACCCTCTCGCTTATGTCTTAATTCTATACGCTCATGATCATCCGATCCACCTCTCCGTGGAACGTCATAAAGTTGTTACCTACTTTCGCAGCCTGCTTCGGGCCTCTGCGATCACCGCACGCGCCTCCTGCTGAGCCGCCTGGAGTGTCTGAGCGCCCTTCTGCGCCTGGTTGCGCCGTGCCTCCGCCTCCGTGTGCCAGTCCTCCCAGAACTGCCCCTCCTGCGCCCGTACAGCCTCCTTCCGCGCGGCGTCCTGCTTCGCGCGCTGAGCCCTCGGGCTGGTGCCGCACGCCCGGCAGTTCCTCGCAGGCTTCCGGTGCGCCGGGCATCCCTCCGGCTGCACGCCGGGCGACGGATCGTCCTCTCCAGCTGCGGGAGCGGGCTCCCCTGTGGCGCCAGCCACGGGGGTAGGGGGGAAAGGAAAGGAGGAGGTAGGAGAAGGAAAGGAAGGGGTTCCCCCGGGGGAACCTGCTGGGTTCCCCGGCGGGAACCTGTTGGGTTCCCCTGCGGGAACCTGTTCTTCGCCTGGCACTGGGTTCCCCTGGGGGAACCCATCTGACGCAGGGGCTGCCTCGGTCGGCGTGTCCTTCTCCATCAGATCCAGGTAGGTGCGCGCGGCCTTCGACGGTGCGGCCCGTTTCACTCCCTTGCGTGCGAGGTTCGGGTTCTTCGGCGCCTTGTTCGCCTCCAGCCGCTGCGCCCTCAGATCGTTGGCCTTCGGCATCTCCGGCACCGCCAGGGGGAAGACCCGGTACACCGCAGCCCTGCCCGGACGCCCGACCTCGACCCGCTCCACCAGACCCTTGGCAACCAGCTCGGTGATGATCGTCGTGCACCGCTTCTCGCCGACGCCCACCCACGCGACCATCCGGTTCATGCCAGGTCGCGACAGGCGGGTCTCGTCGTCGGCGGAGTCAGCGAGCTTCTGCATCATGAGCTTCTGCGTTGGGTTGACCATGTCCTTCGGCAGGTAACTGGCCAGGATCATCAGGTGGATGGACACTGCGGATTCCCCTCGGTGGTGCTCGGACGTGCGCTACGGACCGGGTAGGGGCTCACTCGCGGTACGGCACGACGCGGATGGTCCTCGCAGATGACCTGCCGGTGTCGCGCATCGGCACGGGCAGGCCGGCGGCCTTGAGGATCTTCACCATCTTGGCCAGGTCCTCGGTCTGCGGGACCTTTAGACCGGCGTCGTCGAAGAGCTCGATCATCTTCGTCACGTCGGGTTCCTCTACGGGGTTCTCCCCGCCCCACTTCAGGATGTTCGGCCCGTACTGGCCAGCCTTGGAAGCGTCGAGCTTCTTGCGCGCGAAGTCCTTGATCCGCTTGGCCTCGGCGAAGGGCTTGTGGGCTTCGACGTAGTCGATCAGCGCCTGTTCCACGTCCTTGTCGTCATGGATCAGGGTTGTCTGTGCGGGGCGGCCCGGCGCCGGTATGCCCCAGCAGGCCGTGGCGAAGGGGCAGAAGTCGCAGGCGGCGTCCAGGCCGGGCCCCAGGAAGTCGCGGCGGCCTTCCTCCGGCCTCTTGGTCTCAGCAACGCGGGTGAGCCACCAGCGGGCTTCCTCGGCGCGCTGCGGGTCGAACGGGATCTCGTGGACGTACTCGTCGCCGTTGTCCCTGCACACGTAGCGAAGCCTGATCTGCTCAACGGCGACCGGTCCGAGGCGGGCCAGAACGCGCTGCCCTGTGCGGTCTTCGAAGCCATCCGTGCGCAGCAGATCGGCGTACAGGTGGACTTGCCGCAACTCGGCTTCCGTCGGGCCGTAGCGCAGAACGTCGTCCCACTTCCAGACGGTCTTGGTCTTGATGTCCTCGACGGTGACGACGTCGGCGGCCACCTTGGGGCGTAGCCGGGCGGGCAGGCGCTTGGCGGTGGCAGCGTCGAGTTGGACGATGTCGATGCTTCCCCGGATGGCGGGGTCGGCGACCTTGCGCTCGATGAGCCAGCCGAACTCGTCCTTCGCGGCCCTGGTCAGACCCTCGTGGGCCATAGTGCCGAGCGCGGCGGCGCGGCTGAACACGTGGTCGGTCTTGGGATGCCCGTGGAGGATGTAGGCGGCGCGGCGCTCGCACACGGTGTCGCTCGCACCGAGCTGGACTTGCAGGGAGCGGGGCCGGCGGCCGTTCGCTGCTTCGACGGCCGCCCAGATGGACGGCGAGCTGGGCATGGCTGAGATGGACATGGGTCTCTTCTCCAAGAGGTCATGAGGGCCGGGCCGCCCGAGAGGGACGGCCCGGCGGGGCGTCAGCTGTCGGCGGGAGGTTCGTCACCCGCGAACTCGGCGTCGGCATCCTGTTTGGCCGCTACAGCAGCTCGTAGCTTCTTCGCGTCGTCTTCCAGCTTCTCGGCGGCCTCGCGCAGCTTGTCGGCGTCGCTCTGCGGCTCGTCCTCCATGCCGCGCTTCGGCTCGGCGAGCTTCGCAACGCGTCGCCTGATCGCCATCGCGACGATGTCGCCTTCCTGTTCGCTGAGCCCGGACTGCTGGGGGTGGGCAGAGTCCCAGAGCTGCTTGAGGGTGGCCTTGTCGGTTGCTGCTTCGATGCGGGCCAGCCACGGCTTGGTCCGGTCGGCGGCCAGCTCAGGCATGACGCGCGGCTGGGAGTCGACCGAGCAGCCCATCCGGTTGAAGACCAGGTCTTCGATGGTGAAGTCCGGGATCTGGAGCGGCCTTCGGTCGGGAACCGCCATCCGCAGCGAGCGGACCTTGACGACTTCCGGCTCCTGGCCACGGCGCATCCGGACCCACACTGAGCAGTCGAAGCCGAGGTCCTTGTGCCCTACGACCTTCCACTCCCGCCGGCCGGTGATCGGGTTGCCGTTCTCGTCGACGCTGCTGACCTCCTTGCCACGGGCGAGGACGAGGACGATTCCGGGGAAGGTCCGCAGGTAGTGCATGACGTCCGACCACCGGTCCACGGCGTCGTTCCAGAGGTTCATGGCGATGTCGACGGCGGCGTCCGGGTCCTGGGCAAGGACCTTGGAGTTCTTCTTGGTCCGTCGGGCGCGCTCCTGAGTCCAGGTGGTCAGCATCCGCCACAGGGCGCTGACTGAGTCGATGGTCAGTACCACCGGTGGCTTCCCCGCGCGTGCCGCCTCGCGGGCCTCGAAGTAGACGGCTTCGACCTGCTCGCGGATGTCCCGGTAGGTGCCGTCATGCTCGATGATCAGGTAACGGGCGCCTGGGATGGCGGCATACTCGTCGGCCGACCCCTCGGCAAGGTCGATCCAGTACATCTGCCCGATCTGCTCTGATGCACTGAACTGCGCCGCGGCGTAGGTCTTTCCGGCGCCTTCCTCGCCTTCGATGAGGACGAGGGGGAAGGGCACGACGCCGGTGGGCTTCCGGCTTTTGATCTTGGGTGGCACGGTTCTCTCTCCAAGAGGTCGTGTCGGTGGGTCAGGCCGCGCGCAGGGCGCGAACCTCGAACAGCGGTTCCCACTCCGGATGGCGCTCAAGGAGCAGCCGAACGTAGCGGGAGCGCCAGTTGTTGTTGAGGCGGAACTCGTCGCCCCTGGTGGCCTGGCCGTAGCGGAAGCGCAGGAGCTCGAAGAGCATTCCGATGCCGATGCGCTTCCAGCCGCTGCTGACGCACTCGGCGGTGCGACGCTCCAACTCGCGCAGAACCCAGGGGTTCAGCTCGTGGAATGCCTCGAAGCGGGCCTGGATGGACGTGTTCGGCTCGTGGTCGGGGAAGACCAGTTGCTCGATGTCTTCCAGGCCGGGAAGGCGCGGCTGGGCGCTGGGCATGACGAATCCCCCCTCAGAAGGTATGCAACCTTACGTTAAGTTGCCACCTATCTTTGACTCAAAGGGTGGGATTGATCAAGGCGCTTCGGCTCCAGCGCCACGGCGGCGGGCCGCGTCGGGGCAGTCTGCGGGGTGATGGTCGGCACCGCAGCCGCACGGCTGGACGGGGATGCGGTGTTCCACCCCGCGCAGTTCACCAAGGAGGGCGGAGGCGCGACGGCGCAGCCCCTCGCCCTCCCGGACGTGAGTGTCGAGCGCGTCGATGACGACGCGCAGGTCCCTTCCCCTGATGGTCGCGACCGGCCCCATGGCCGGCCTGACATTGATGCGCATGACTGCCTCCTCCGGCGGGACCTTCCCGCCGTATGGCTTAATTCTATACGCATTTAGTGGTGGTGTCCAACGCCTAGTCGGTCGGAGCAGCCTTCTTCGCGGCCCGGCCGCGCGGCAGGATCTTCGATCCAGGGCCGTCGTACGAACCCACGCGCAAGGCATCCACAACCGCGTCGTCGGGCGTCCAGATCCGGGCCACGGCCCGGTGCCGCACCCGCTCGGCTTCGGCCGGAGCCCACGGCCGGGCGGTCGGGTCCTTCGCGACGAGGGCGGCCGCTTCCAGGACGGTGTCGAGCAGCCACAGGTGGGAGCCGGACAGGCTCCAGTCACCTGCGGGCCACGCGCCGCGCTTCTGCGCCTGCTCGACCAGCGTTCCGTGTTCCAGGCCGAAGATCTGCATGACCTCCTGCTGGCCGACGATCACCGGAAGCTCGGCTACGTCGGTGACCCAGGCCGCCGGCTGCTGCGCTTCCACGATCGCCTGGAGAGCGGACGCGTCGACAGCCTTCGATCGGGTCGTCATTTCGCCGAACCTGCGCACGAAGTCGAGCAGCCAGTACGGCGAGCCCGAGATCACGCGGGCGTGGGAGTAGTCCAGGTTCCCGCGGGTCACCCACTCCGAGACCCGGGCCGCCGTCACACCGTAGACAGCTCCGAACTCGCTCTTCCCTGCCAGCAGAGGCTTCTTCACGCCGCACACCGTCCCATCGTCATCACAACAAGGCTATGACTTGATTCTATGCGCATAGGATGCTAACGCGGGTGGGCACGCGGGCTGATAGCCTGAAGTCCTCCAAGAGGTCAGGCCCCCACTCCATGAGTGGGGGCCTCACCCTTTCCCAGCGGCAGCTACATGCTTACGACCCCTTTCGGCGCGCCCTCACGAACGAGGGCCGGTTACTCGTGGGCGATGCAGCTGCCTTCTGCCTGATCCGGTCCGGGCTCGCGCCTACCAGCGCGCACGGACGGAGGGCAGGGGTTCAGAGGGGCAACGGTGCCTTCGCTGCCGGGTAGTGCGGAGGGCGGGCGTAGCCGAGCAGCCAGCCGAACTTGGGGCTCAGGTGCTCCTCGGCGAGGCGGAACAGCGCGTAGTAGACGAAGCCGACCGCCGGGATCAGGACGCCGGACAGCGCGGAGGGGTCCAGGTCGAGACCGTGGCCGGCCGCCAGGGTGACCAGCCATCCCACCAGCGCGGGGACTCCGGTCCTCAGTAGGGATACGTACACGTTCATGCGGGGGATCTCCTTCTTGATGGTTACGGTCAAGGTCGATCGCGTCGGCCGCTCAGGTGACGGGCGCGCTCCAGGTCGCCCGCCAGGTGAGGGGCCCGACCACGCCGTCCCCCTCCAAGCCCTTCTCACGCTGGAACTGGGCGCACACGGAAGCCGACTTGGGGCCGTACCCGCCATCGACCGCGATGCTCCAGCCGCGGTCGGCCATCTTCTGCTGCCACGTGCGGGCGTTGCCGCTTGCAGTGAAGTTCCGCAGGTACTCCCCCGGCCACGGCGGACCATCGGTCGCCGGCGGCTGGGCCGGGGCGGTGCCTCCGCCGCCGCCGGGGCGGGGCGCACCCTGCCGGACCCAGGCGAGAAGCGGGCCACCAGGGCACTCGGTGGCGTAGCCGTCGCAGTGGCCCAGGATCTCGGGCCCGGCGCCGTTGCGCTGGAGCAGGTCGATGCCGTCCCGGATCGCGCCGAGCAGCGCGTCGGTCGGATCGGTCAGCCCCTCGGAACCGACCAGGCCGCAGATCGCGTAGTGCCCCCGGTTCAGCGGCTGGTTGCCGTTGGCCGCCGTCCGCTTGCCGATGCCTCGGCCCTCGAACAGGTAGCCGTGTACGCACGCCAGGTACGAGTACGCGATGTCGGTGTAGCCCTCCTGCTTGTTGGCCAGGTGGCTCGCCCGGATGGCCTTGACCTCCTGCACACACAGGGCGTGGTCACCGGCCAGCGAGGGGCTGACGAACGTCCCCTCGTAGTGCACCTTGACGCCCTTGGTCGTGGGCTGGTCCGGTGCGGCAGACTCCGGCCAGCCAAGCTGGGCCCGGGTCACGAGCTGCATAGCGCGTCCTACATCTCCCCCGCGCCTATGCCTGTTTACAACTGCACTACGTGTCGGGCCGTTTAGGGCCCTGCGCCTCTCGCCAGCAGCCACAGCTGGAGGGCTGCGACCACCAGGGGCGCGATGAAGGCGCCGATCAGCCACCTCCGGCCGGCAATCGCCTTCGTCTCGGCGTCTTCGCGGGCCCGCCGTTCGGCGGCGAGGTCGCGTTCGACAACGTCTACTCGCTGCGCCATGAGGCGCTGATCGGAGGTGTAGACGTCCTTGGTGACGACCTGCTCGAACCGGGCTGCTAGCGACTGGAGATCGCTGCGCAGATCATCGCGGAGCCCGGCGATGCCATCTCTCTGATCCTCGCGGAGCTGGGACAGAGCGCGCTGGAGCTCCCACAGTGTGGGCTCGGCGGTCGGCGGGACGCTCAAGGCATGCTCCTGGTAGGCGTCCCCGCGCCACTGATCATCCTACGGCCCCCGCGCCGTAGGTCATCAGTCGGTGAACCACCGGATGCTGCCGAACGACAGCCAGCCGCCGATCGGCCCGGTGGCGTTGGTCAGCACTACCTCACCGGACGGGTAGACGAAGACGTTGGCGTTGACGTTGTTGTTGGTTGCGCCCGGGAACACCTCGCCGGTCTTGGGCCGGTAGGCGGCCTCGCCGATGGTGCACACAGTGCCGGAGGTCATGCCAGCGGGCACCGCGACGATGCCCCGAAGCACGACCGACCCGTCGACGAGCCGCCGGTACTGGACGAACTGCCAGCCCGACAGCTGCGAGCAGCCGTTCGTGAATGTGACGCTGCGCCAGCGTGGATTGTCGCTGGTGACGATCGGGATGTCGGTGACGATCTGGCTCTGCGAGATCGTCAGCTTCTTGTTGAGGACGAGGTCGGCCCACTGGTCCTTGTTGCAGGCGATGATCTCGTTGTTGCCGATCCGGATGTGGTCGTAGTCCCCGTTGCCCGCGTACACGTTGGCATTGGGGAGGTCTGGCCGCATCGGGCCGCTTGTTCCCGTGGCGTACACGGAGTTGGTGCTGACCGAGTAGCGGACGTCCAGCTGCCCGTTGACGCTGGTGCTGCCGGCGTCGATGTCCACGCGGGCCTGGCCGGGTGTTGACCACAGCGTGATGCCGGCCTGGGGCCACCAGACCACCGACCGCGGGGCCATCACTCCGGTCTTGGGAGGGTCGGTGAGCTTCGCGGACTGCAGGGTCAGGACGCTGGTGTTCTGGCTCGGATCGTAGACGCTGGAGATCGTCGCCGGGCTCGTCTCCTGTGTGGAGCCGGAGTAGAGCCTCACCATGCCGGTGGGCGAGCCGTTCTGGACTACTGATGTGGCCTCGACCCGGTTGCCGGTGGCTGCTGTTCGCAGAGTCGCACCGTCGATCTGGACACCGGTGATGAGCGTGCCGGTGATGGTGCCGCCGGTGATGGTCTTCCCGGTGATTGCGTCTGCGGACAGCTTCGACGCGGTGACCGTGCCGTCGGCGATCTGGACCTGGGAGAGCACCGGTCGGGCCTCGCAGTTGTCGAACAGGATGGTGCCTGCCGTGGCCTGGAAGGACTCGATGGTCAGGCGTGCCGTGGTGGTGTTCGGCGGGGCGGTCACCGTGGCCGATGCGGTCTGCCAGGTCGCTGCGGGCTGGGGGGAGGTTGCCAGGGCTGTTCCGTAGCCGAGCACTGCTCCGGTGGCGTCCACCCACCGCGCGTAGAGCTTGACGGACTGGCCCTTCCAGTCCGCTGACACCTGGTAGTCGAAGCGGAGGAAGATCTGATCGCCGGCACGCGCAGGAACGGTCGCGAGGACCGCGCTCTTGGTCGATGCCGTTGCAGCGGTTGCGTCGACCTTGGCGCTCTTGGCCGAGCCGTTGCCGGTGGAGGCGATGGACCAGGGTGCCCCGGCGGCTGCGAGCAGGGCAGCACCGACGGGTCCTTCGAACGAGCCGTCCGGGATGAAGTTGTTCACCAGGCCGACGGACAGGGCGTCGGTGTTGATCGCTCCTGCCGCGATCTGTGTCGCCGTGATGGTGTTCGCGGCGATCTTGTCGCCGGTGATCGACAGCGCCTTGATCTCGCGGCCGGTAACCGCGTCGGCGGCGATCTTCCCGGCGACCACAGCGTTAGCCGCGATCTTGGAGCTGGTGATGGAGCTCGCGGCGAGCTGCGTGGCGGTGATCGTGCTGGCGGCGATCTGCCCGGCCGTCACGGCCCCTGCGGCAAGGTTGGCGGTCGTGACTGCTCCGGCGGCCAGCTCGGCAGTGGTGACCGAGCCGGCGGCGATCTCCCTGGCGGTCACCGCGTCGGCGGCGATCGTGCCCGTGGTCACGGCGTCGCTGGCGATCTTCCCGGCCACGATGGCGGCCTGGCCGACCTTCGTTGCGGTCACGGCCGCGTCGGCGATGGCGGGGCCGTCGATGGCGCCGGTTGCGACCTTGGCGGCCGTCACGGCGTCGTCAGCCAGCTGGAGTTCTCCGACGATGCCGGCCAGGACTTCGTCCGCGACGACCTTGGCCGGGACTGCGGTGGCCTCGGGAGAGGGTGCGGACGCTTTGCCGGACGTGGAGCGGGCCACGAGTACGACCCAGACGGGTATCGCGGTCGGGACCAGGACCCGGCCGCCGCGGGGTGACTCGATGGTCGCAACCAGGGTTCCGGGCCCGGGGGTGAAGCCGCTCGCCCGCCCGGTGTGGATCTCTACCCGGGCGAAGTCGAGTGGGCACACCGCGCCGCCAGCGAAGCCACCGTCCCACACGACGGCGACGCCGCCGAGGGTCGGCGTGGCGGCGGGCACGGCTGGCACTGGGGGCGGCGGGCCGTTGACGACGTTGATGGCGGTGGTGCCGTCTGGCTGCTGGCCGATGATCGCGCGCACCGTGCCGTCGGCGGTGACGGTCAGCGCGCCGTCGTCGATGCTCGAGTACGCGAGGCGCGAGGATCGGGATGTCTCCTGGGTGGTGCGCTCCAGATCAGCGATGCGCTGGGCGAGCTGGTCGATCGGGTCAGGCACAGGGGGTCCTTTCGTTCAGGCGCTGTACGGGCGGGCAAGGCGCAGGGTGGCGGTCTCCTGTCCGCCGTCGGCGGCGGGGTGCAGCGTCCAGGCGGTGATCCGGCACCAGCCGTCCCAGTCGCCCCACTGGTCGTGCACGGTGACCCTCACGTCGTCGCCGATCGACCAGCTGCCGACCGGCGCGGCCGGGTGGTCGACGACCGTGATCGCGGTGAGCTCCCCGAGCCGCTGGCGGCGGGCCCGTTCGGCGCGGACCCGGGCGGCGAGTCGGTCACTGCTCTTCTCGCCGGGAGCGTCCAACACGCTCTCCAGCCGCAGCCGGTTGTTGCGTGCTGCGTCGGTGGTGCGGACCTTGGCGCTGCCCTCCCCGGCGCCGAGGCCGACGACGACCTGGGCGTACTGGTCGGCGTCGAACAGGACCGGCACGGAGCCGGTGACGTTGATGCCGGTGGCGAAGGAGATGTCGCTGCGGCGGGTGCCGAGCCTTGGCCAGCCGACGATGACGCGCCTCTGTGGAGCGCCGTCCACCCAGTCCACCGTTTCGGTGAACTCCGGGCCCTGGTCCAGGGCCGTCATGTCCCGCACCACGGCGGCCAGCGCGGGCGCCTCCCACGCCTTGGTGCTGTAGGGCTGCTCCTTGGTACCGACCGTGAGGCTGCTCGGTCTGCTGTCGACCTGCACTCCGAGGTCGCCGTCCGGCTGCTCCTGGCAGTACGCCCACACGTCCTGGATCACCTTGGAGGGGTCCGCGCCGATGTATGGGCCGCGCCCCGCGAGATCGCCGTGCAGGTCGCGGCGACGTGCCAGGTAGGAGCTGAACCCGCTGGCCTCGATCGGGTACTTCCCCTCGACAGGTTCGGCCCGCCACACGAGGCCGCCCCACAGCAGCCGCTGGTCGCGCTCGGCGTACAGCAAGGCGTTGCCGGCGTCTGGAGGCACCAGCTGCGCGAGGTGGGGCTCCAGCACGGCGCGCAGGCTTCCGGGGCCGTTGAGTTCCGGGCCGAACTCCACGTCTGACAGCGGCAGGTCCCACGAGAGGATCTCGCCGGTCAGGGCGTGCTGGGAGATGTAGCGGTAGGCGGGCATCAGATCACGCCTTCGATGAACTCGACATCGAAGATCAGGGCCGTGCTTCCGCTGACGTCACCGCCGCCGTTCGCGTTGTTGTACCGGCCGGCCTGGAGGCGCAGTTCCTGGGTTCGGCCTCGGAAGTACGGCGCGAGGGCCGGGGAGTCGCTGGCCATGACGGAGTTCCGCGACACGTAGGTGATCGTGTCGGTGTCGACCTGGTACTCGGTGCCGATCCAGTCTCCCCACTTCATCCGGACGCCGAAGTAGGTCTCGCCCCAGACGCGGATGCCGGTGAGCGTGGCGGTCACGTTCGAGGCTGTGGCCCATGCCGGTACGTCGGTGAAGACTCGGCCGTTGGGCGGCCAGTCGTCCTGCCATACTCCGGACTGGCTGGGCAGCTGGGAGTACGGGAACCCGTTGATGGTCTGGAGCTGCCTCTGGCGCCGGGGGTTGGCGATACTCCGCAGGTCGGTGATCAGTGCGTCCGTGACCGTGGCGCAGTTCGGGGGAAGGTCGATCCGGGCGAGCGGGATCCCGGTCATCCCGGGCGGCGGAGCGGTGGTGTTCGCGGGCACGTTCGGGATGACGTGGAAGTAGCCGATGTCCTGGGTTGCGGGGTTGCGGGTGCCCTCGTACTCCGGGTCTTCGACTCGCAGCAGGACAAGGTCGCTACGGCGGGTGCCGCCGGTGGGAGCGATCGGCACGAGGGCGTCGCCCACGTTGTACTGGGTGTAGGAGCCCTGCCCCCAGGTCGCGCCGCGTACGATCGCCGAGCCGTCGCCGACCCGGACCGCGGCGCCCGGGGTGGCGGTCGAGCGGACCTTGAGGTCTTCCCCTTCGGTCACGCCCTGACTGCCGCGTGCGAGGTCGCGCACCATCATGCGGAAGGCTCGGGCGGGGTGGGTGCCGCCGTTGACCATCATGGGCGGCTGAATGAGCGTCATGCTGAAGTCCTCACAGGGCGGTATATGCGTCTCGCCACGTCACGGCGAGCCGAGCGGTGTTGGTGAAGTCAGTGGCGATCCAGCGCAGTTCGGATCGCCCTGCCGGGATGCGGAACAGGTCCAGGCGGGAGGATGCGGTGAGCGAGCCAGCCGCGTTGCCGCTGCCGTTGCGCAGGACGGTGCGTGTGCCGGGGCGGGTCTCGATCTGGACGTATTCGCCGTCGCCGAGGGTGAACGGGGCCATCTCCAGGGCTCGGCTGGTCTCCACGATCCACAGGCGCGGATTGACGATCGGGCCGGTGATGCGGATGCTCGGCCATGCCGGTCGGTCGCCTACGTTGAGCATCCAGCCGGGCCGGGCCGTGGGGTTGGCGACGCCGGTGGTGATCGGAGCGACCAGCGGCGCGGCGAAGCCCGACTTCGCGCTTGATATGTCCAGTGGAAGCGTGACACCGGAGGTGCTGTCGGCTTGCCACAGCGGATCGGTCGCGGTGAACTCGATCTCGATTGGTAGCCAGCCATGAACCGCGCGGGCGATGGACACGGCCTCTACCCTCCGCACTCGGCCGACCAAGCAGCGCGTCGCCTGGCCTGGGCGCTTGGCGCGCAGCATGACGAGCCGCCCGGCCTGAAGGCGGGTCTTCTCATCGGTCCCGGCCCGCACCAGGGCCCCGAGCCGGTCGAGGACAGCGGTCGGGTTTCCCGCCGACCGTATGCCTGCGGTGATCCGCACGGTGCGGGCCTGCTGGAGGTCGACTCCGGCGAAGGACCCGTCCTCCCCGGGAATGTCCACGTCGGCGGTGCGCAGCGGAGCGGTACCGAGGCCCTGAACGTCCTCGATGAGGACATCAGTGCCGTGGCCGATGACGACGCCGGCCACGTCGAGTTGCCAGTCGGCCAGTTCAGCGGCCATCAGAGCTGTCCTCCTCGCTGGACGGCGCGGAGCCGTCGCATCACGGCGTCCGCGAACGCCTCGGGGCGGGCGTCGGCCCCGGTCACGGTTACTGGCATGGATCCGACCAGCGGGGAGCGGCCGGTGTCCCTGACGACTACGACAGCCGGGCCAGCCGGGTGGGCGGCCACGAGCTTGACCATTCCGGCAGCCGGAACACCGCGTCGTGCCGTGCGCAGGTCAGCAACCGGCCGGGTTACACCGCCGTCGGCGAAGGAGCGCGCGGCGAGGCGGCCCTTGTCAGGTCCGTAGATGACTTGGCCTCCGAACCGGTGCGCGACTTCGTCGAGGATGGCCTTCGAACGGGTCCGCTTCGAGGCGGCGAGCGGCACGTACGCCTCGCCGCCGGTTTCCGGCTCGGCCCAGACCCGCCATGAGCCGGCGGGGGCGATCTGCGCGATGTGCTGCTCGTCTCGCGGCGGGCGCAGTGCGCCGTTGGCGTAGAAGGACACGAGGCCGCCGTCGGCCCAGTGGCCCATGCCCGCGATGTGGGGGGATCCGTCGGAGTTGTAGCCGTCGTAGCTGAAGTGGACGGGGATGTTGATGTCGTCGGGCTTGTTGACGTTGACGTTGATCGTCTTTGAGCCTGGGATGGCCCGCACGGACGCGCCGATGCTGTCCAGGGCGGCCTGGACCTTGCCCATGTCGCCGGACAGCAGTGCCTCGGTGAGCGCCTGTGCAGCGGCGGCGCCCTTCTCCTTGCTGACCTGGGCGATCAGGTTGAGCATCGCCGACCACTGGTCGTTGGCGCTCGTACCGGCGACCTTGAACGCTCCGACGACTGCACTGAGGTCGGGCGCGCTGATCGGCTGCTTGCTGCCCCAGATCGTCTGCAGGGTCGTCATCGCGCCCTCGATGTCGCCTGCCAGCAGGGAATGGGCGAAGCCCTGCGCTGCGTCGACGCCCTTGGCCTGTGCCACCTGCGTGACAAGGTCGAGTCCTGTGGCCATCTGCGAGCGGGACGCGTCCGTTCCTGCCTGGACTGCCTTCGTCATGTCGGTGACGGCCATCTGCTGGAGGATCTTCCCGAAGGCGGCCACGTCGTTGGTCTGAGCAGCGGTAGCCCAGGCGCGGGCGGTGGCTTCGCCGTACTTCGCGGCGATGCCTGGCAGTTGCTCCAGACCGGCCTGGAAGGTGTTCTGGCTGCGGGCAGCGTCCTCCGCGACGATCGACTGAAGCTCGTCGGCGACCTTCGTCTTGCCGTCCTTGAGCTGGCGTACCAGCTCGTCGAGCATCGGGGCGGCCGAGACGCCGAGTTCAGCGAAGTGGTTGGTCAGGTCGCCGTATCCGGCGATCGCGAGTTCGGACAGGTTGTTCTGGAAGTCCCGCTGTGCCTGGAGCTGGCGGCGCAGTTCGGCGAGGTAGTCGTCCAGACCGGCCCGGGTGGCGTCGACCAGCCCGGAGAGCTGCTCGGCTGCGCCCTTCTTCCCGGCCTTGAGGTTGGCCACGAGGTCGTGGGCCATGCCGGCCGAGGCGTCGCCGAGTGAGCGGAAGTGCTCGGCAAGCGGTCCGTAGCCGCGGGTGGTGAGCTCGTCCAGGTCCTGCTGGAAGGACCTGCTGGCCTTGGACTGCTCGGAGAGTTTGTCGATGTACCCCGAGATGCTGGTCTTCGTCAGGTCGATCTGAAGGCCCGCAGTGCGGCTGCTGGAGGCTGCCCGGTCCTGCGCCGCCTTCCATGCTTCGGTCGGCTGGACGATGTCGCCGATGGCCTTCCCCAGAGCCTTCATGCTCTCGGAGTACTTCGGGGCGCCGTCCTTGTCGGTCGGTAGGAGCTTCTCCAGCGACCACGGGCCTCCTGCGCCCTGCACGGCACTGTCAACCTTCGCCTTGACGATGTTCATGGCGTCGGCGTACTCGGCTGCGGCCTTCACCGCGTCGGACCAGGACTTCGAGCGGTCCTGGAGGATCTTCTTGGCCTGGTCGAAGTTGGTGTCGTACGCCCCCAGGTTCGGATCCCACGACTTGGCCTTGCCGATGTCGAGCTTTTCGTTGAGCGCAGCCAGCTTGTCGCCGCCGCTCACCAGTCCGTCGATGACCTCGTTGAGCTCCAGGCCAACGGACTTCAGCTTCTTCATGTCGTCCGAGTTGGCCAGGCTCTCCGTAAGGGCCCGCAGTCCGGCGCCCGCGTCGTGCTCCTCCTTCTCGCGGCGAAGGGCGGCCACGAGGTCGTCCGTGGCGGCCTTGGCCTGCTGCTTGCTGGCGGAGTAGGCGGCGTAGCCGAGGACGCCGATCGCCAGCAGACCAGTCAGGCCCGACACCGCCAGGCTCGTGCCCCGCAGCACAGCGGGCAGCACAGACCCGCCGGCGGCAGCCTCGGCGGCGGCGGCTCGGAACGCGGCTAGCTGTGAGGTGATCTGGGCGAGGCCCGCCCGCCCGATCATGGCGGCAGCGGACAGGGCGATGAGGATTCCGGCGGCCTCCTTCACCGGGCCTGGCAGGTCACCGATCGCCCCGGCGACGATCCCGGCGTACTGGGCCAGCTCCTGGAGGACGGGCAGCAGGACGCCCGCAAGGTTCATGCCGAGTGCCGAAGCCTTGTTCTTGAACAGGTCCCACTGGCCGCTGGTGGTGTCCATCTGGATCGCGTAGGCGCGCTGGGTGGCCCCGGCTCGCTCGATCTGGAAGTTGATGGCCTGGTAGGTGTCGGCGTAGTTCTTGCCGTCGGCGGCGGCGAGCGCGAGCGCGGCCCTCGTCGCCCTGATGTCCTTGAAGAGGTTGGCTGTGGCCTCGGCCTGGCCGTGGGTCACCGCGTTGATCTTGCCCATGACGACGTACAGGCCGTCTTGCTGGACCGCGCTGGCCGCCGACTCGTAGCCCAGCGACTTCATCAGGTCGCCGAGGTCCTTCGTCGGCTTCATCATGCGCGTCATCAGCATGTTCAGCGCGGTTGCGGACTCAGCCGCGGGGATCCCAGCGAGGGTGATCGCGGCCAGCGCCGACGACAGGTCGGCGAAGCTCACTCCGGCGGCGGCGGCCATCGGCACCACGTCGCCGAGCTGCTGCGCGAGCTCCGAGAACGAGACCACACCTTTGTTGACCGTCTGGAACATGATGTCCATGACGTCCGCCGCCGCCGATGCCGGCAGGCCGTACGCCTTCAGGACGCCGAGCAGCGCCCGAGCGGACACCTCGGTCGTCGTGAGGCCGGCCGAAGCGCCCTGGGCGGCCACCCTCAGGATGGTCATCGCCTCGGCGCCGTCGAAGCCCGTGCTGACGATCTGGTACAGGCCCTCCGCCAACTGCTTAGAGCTCTGGGGTAGTTCGGTAGACAGGCGGATTATCTGGTCGGTGAACGCGCCAACGTTCCGGCCGTCGATCTGCCGCGAGATCGTCAGCACGTTGGCCATCTCCTTCTCCAGGGAGATGGACCCCGCGACGCCGGCGGCCAGGATCGCCGCGAGGACCAGGCCGCCCTTCACGAACCCGGAGATCCGTGCGGCCGTGGCGGCCTGCGCGGCTGCGGCCGCCTCGTTCTGCGCGCGGGTGACGGCTGCGGTAGCGGCGACCGTTCGCTGTGCCGCCTGCTCCTCTGCGGCGACCTGGCCGGCTCGGGCCTGGCTCGCAGCGACGGCGGCCGCGGCCGCGCTTGCGCTGGTTCGCTCGGCGAGCAGGGCGGCACGCGCGGCGGTTTCCTGCGCGGCGGCGGCCCTCGTCGCCTGGGCGGTCTGGGCCTCCGCCGCGCGGGTGGCGGACGCGGCAGCCGCTTCGGCTGTCCGCTGGGCGGCTGCCGCTCCTGCTCCGGCCGTGGCCTGCGCGCGAGCAGCCATGGTTTGGGCGATCTCCTGCGCGCGGGTAGCGCGCGTGGTGGCCTCTACGGCAGCGGTCTGCTCAGTCTGTGCGCGGGCGGCAGCCGATGCAGCGACGGCCTGCGCACGACCGGCGCGCTCAGCCGCCGCTGTGGCGGTGGTCTGGGCTGCTGCCGACCGTTCGACAGCCGCCTGCACCTCTGCCTGGGATCGCACGACCGCGGCCGCAGCCGCGACCTGGGCCTGCCCGAGTCGCTCGGCTGCCGCCTCGACGCGCTGCAACTCGGCACGGGTGTTGGACAGTTGTCCGTCGAAGGCGCGAAGCTGCTGGGCTCCGCCGCGCAGGCCGGTGGTCAGGCCCGACAATCCGGCCTGGAGCTGGACGTACAGGGTGTAGGCGCTGGCCACGCCTGATCACTCCGTTCTGGGCCGTAGCCCGATCTTCACCCCGCGCGACTCAGACCCCTGGGGGACCTGCTCCTGCTCCATCTCGATCAGCTCGCAGCCGGAGCAGCGATGCGACTCCGCCACGTACGCGAACCGGTCACCGCCCGCGGCCTCGTCCCACTCCGACGGCCGGGTGCCGCAGCCCTCGCATACCGCCCGTGTGAAGTGGAGGTACGCGAGGGCTTTCGCCCGGTCGAGTGCCGTCCAGCGGCCGGTTCCGGCACCCATTAGCTGGGAGTGCGGGATGCCGTAGGCCGCGCACAGTTCCATCTCCGACCTGAACTGCGGGTCGGCTACGAGCCTTTTCCCAGGTCGGCCCGAATCGTCTGGTTGGGCAGAAGCGCGGCCGTGAACAGGACCTTGGCGTCCGTGTCCGACCACTCGTCGAGCAGTTCCTGGGCGTCCTGCACGCTCATCCCGTCGACCTCGGCGCCGGTCTCGTCCCGCTCCACGTGGCACGCGGCGATCAGTGCGGCCGGGAAGGTGTTGACGTCGTACTCCATGCCCTTGTCGGCCTGGTCCTCGCTGGGCGCGTGCTCGCGCAGCAGCTGCTCCCAGGCCGGCCTGGGAAGGGCTCGGAACGTCAGGGTGAACGTGGCCTCGGCGAGAGCGTGTTCGGCCGTCGCCAGGAGGGACTGAGCGATGACGACCTGCGGCTGCGACTCCAGCCAGGCGTCCTGCTCCGTCTCCGGAATCCCGGCGACGGTCGCGGCAGCGCGGGCGTCGGAGCGAGCCTTCACCAGGCTGAGCGTCGCTTCCGACACGGCCCGCTTCGCGTCGTCGTTGTCGCAGAGGCTGACGGCGCGCTCCGGCAGGCGACGGGCCCGCAACCGGTCCATCTTGGTCCGCCAGTGCGCGTCCCGCGCCACTGCGGCGGCCGGGGGTTCGTGCGTGGTCGTCATCGCTTCGCCCCTCAGCTCGCGGCCGGAACGGCAGCGTCGAGCGTCGGAACGTCCGTGATCGCGAAAGAGACCTTGAACTTGGCGGGCTCGGTGCCGGTGCTGTAGCTCGGGGCTCGGGAGCCGACGCGCACGGGGAAGATGTCCATGCTCTTGCTGGCCGGGACGTCGCCCTTGCGCAGGATGACGACGTAGCCGGTGACGTCCTTGGACAGCAGGGTCTCGACGGTCTCGCTGACCAGGTCCTCGTAGAAGGTGAGGCTGGAGCTCGCGGCCTTGTCCTCGCCAGGGATGCTGGTGCTGAACTTCGAGCCGAGGTCAGGGGTTTCGATCGGGCTGTTCTCCAGGCTCCAGCCTTCGACATCCGAGACCTGCTTGGACAGGTCCGTGGAGCCCGGTCCGGTGGTGAGCTCGGCTCGGGTCGGGACGTTGGTGGGCGCCGCGATGGTCTTGAGGAAGAAGATCCGGGTGATGCCCCGGCGCATGAACCGCTGCTGCGTGGATGCCACGCTCGACTCTCAATCCGGGGACACAGACCACCGGAATCACCGGAGACCCGTCCCCTGAGAAACCGCCCGTCGGGACGGTCAGGAGTCAGCCCGTGCCGGCGGCCGGGCGTCCGTGCTTGGGTCTCCACGGTGAGATGGTGCGAGCGGGTCAGCTGTCTGGAGTGGTCACGTGCAGGATGATCCGCTGCACGTAACTGTATACGCCGCTGACGACTGTCACTCCGTCTTCCTTGTCGATCTCCCGGCCGATGACGGTGTGTCCGGAGATCGGGATCGCGGTCACGTACCCCCCGGTCTTGGTCCGGGCGAGCAGCGCGACGCGGACCTTGTCACTCATCCACTCGGCTTGCTCAGCGGTCGTGCCAATGCTGGTCACCTGGTAGAGCATCCGCCCGTCGCCGTCGCCATCGCCGAAGGGCGGCCCCGAGCTGGTGCCGCCCAGGGGGTAGAGCACGCAGTACGGGATGGTCACGCCGGTGGGCTTGTCGCTGGCCGTCGGCGCGGTTCCGTACCCGCAGCTGCGGCCGGTCGCGGTAGAGAGCGCGGTCTGCACGGCCAGGGAGACAACTCGACCCTGCACAGGCATGGTTACTCGTCCTCCTCTTCTTCGTCGTCGATTGCCATCCGGTCGGCGGTGATCCGGCCCGCCAGGTCCATGTCGGCGTAGCGGATCATCCCGGCCCGGTCCCAGGCAGGCATGTCGGCCGGTGAGGCTTCCACGTAGAGGCCCAGCTGTCCGTCCTGCTCATCGAGGACCTCGATCACGAGCACAGCGCGGGAAAGCAGACCAGCGCCGTGCGCTTGCAGGACTCGGGCGACGGCCTCGTGGATGTCGTCCGTGAGCTGACTCATCGGTCGCCCTCCGCGATCCGGCCCATGGCGTCGACAAACAGCGGAGTGACTCGCTCAACTGCCGGGCCAACGTGCGGGTAGGGCGGCTGGTGGTAGATGCGACCGAGGATGTCGGGTCCTACAAAGCCGTACTCGAGGCGGCGCGCCTGCGGCTTGTTCGTGCCGACGACCGCCTCGACGCCAGCGGCGGTGACACGAACGTCGTTGGTCCAGCTGCGCCGGTAGTCGCCCGTCGGCGCGTTCGGGCCCGGCCGACCGGAGGCATTCGCCTTGATGGCTGTCTCCAGCAGCATGGCGTGGTGACGCACCACAGAGACGGCTGCGGGCAGCAACGACGCTGCTCGCGCTTCGAGCTGGGCAGCGATCTGTGCACCGTTGCTGTACGCCCCGGCGGCAGGGTGCGCGTTGGGGTGCGGGGTGGACGCCATCAGCCCACCTCGTCCAGGGCAGCCCACTTGCCGACTGCCCACTCCTGGAGCTGCATCAGGAGCGCACGGGTGTACTCGCCTGGCCCGCCGTCCATCAGGTCGTGCCGGTTGAGAACCGTCCGCTCCAGCTCCCCCGCGTCCATGGCGCCCAGGAATGCGGCGGCGGCCGGGCCCGGGTCTGGCGGCTCTCCGATGCTCACGCGCGCCAAGCCCTCCCACCCGTCCGACGCGGTCGGCCTGAGCAGGAGGGCCAGTTCCGGAAGCTCTCCGGCGCGGTGGCTCAGCGTGTAGGCCCGGACCTGCGAGGCGACATCGCGGCCGTCGATCTCCAGGCGGGCGTGCGGTCCGTCGGCCACGATCCGGACATGGCTCGGCTCATCGGGAAGGGTGGGGGTCATGATCCGACCCTAGGAGCCGCGACGGACAGTACTGGTGGCGCAGGTCAGGGCGGGGTGATCTCGTCGAGCCGGGTGATCCTGGCGACCTCTACCGTGCTGGCCTCGGCTGGGTCGAGGACCTGCCAGACCCTGCCGACGGTGCCAGTCGTCGGTGACGCGGCGACAACTACTTCCAGCCGGTCGCCGCGCTGGGGCAAGGGAGCGGACAGGGGCGTGACGAGCCCATACCAACTCGCTGCATCGTCAACCCACTTCGCGCCAACCAAGTGCTCGACGGTGGACAGGCCGTGCGAGGAGAGGACTGCGCCAGGTCCTTCCCAGACGGTGGATGCGGGCACGGGGCCGACCAGACCCGTGTCGACGTCCAACGCCGCTGTCCCGGTCGGCCGGGAGATCCGCACGCGGTCCACCATGACGGTGTTCTCCAGGCTCTGGCGGACCGCGTCGAGGTCCGGTGGCGTGCTCACGCGGTGCCTCCCGTTTTCTGGATACGCATCCAGGTGGCTCGAAGCACCTCAACGGTGCCGGTCTCGCCAGGGTCGAGGACCGTCCAGACCCTCCCGATCGCGGCGCTGTCCTCGCTGTGCACAACGGTCACCAGGTCACCGGTTGAGGCCACGGGCGCGGACAACGGTGTGAACAGGGTGTAGCGGGCGTCGCCGTCGTCGCGGTACGGCTGGCCTTCAAGCCGCAGCACGATGCCCGGGCCTCCTGCGGGACGGTGCGCGCCTGGGCCCTCGTACACAGTGACGTCGGGCCCAGGCACGTACTGTCCGGTGGCGGGGTCGAGGACCATCGGCCCGGGTCGGTAGATCCGAACGGTCTCGATCAGGAGCTTGCGCTCCACCACGGCGGCCACCGAGGCCGGGAGGATGCTGCTCGTAGCAGTTGGGGGTGTGGGGCTGCTCATGATTCGAGCGTAGGTAGCGTGTCGGACACCCCCAGGCGAGGCGCTCGTCAGTCAGTGACTTGGCGCCAACGCAAGGCGCTCGATGCGAGCCGCGAGTTCCGGGTCGTCAGCGGTCCTTCCCAGGCGACATGAAGTGAGAGTTCGTACTGAGTTCGCCTCGACACCGCGCATGCTCATGCAGAGGTGCTCGCCTTCGGCGTAGACCGCGACGTCATCGGTGCCGGCCTGCTTGGCGATGTCCTCCGCAACGGCCTGCGTGATCCGTTCCTGGAGCTGTAGACCGTGAGTGTGGACGCGCAGCTGGCGCACCAGCTTGGACAAGCCGAGGACTTGGGCTTGGGGAACATAGGCAATCGAGACGGTGAGGTGGAACGGCAGCAAGTGGTGCTCGCACAAGCTCCAGGCGCGGATGCCGCGCAGCATGACGAAGTCGCCGTGATTGCTGGTGTGGTTGAAGGCTGTGCCGAGGGTGCCGGGGTCACGGTTGAGGAACTCGGTCCACCACGCGGCGACCCGGCGCGGTGTGTCGACGAGTCCTTCGCGCTCTGGGTCCTCGCCGAGGGCGAGCAGCAGCTCGCGGGTGAGGCTCTCCACGCGTCGGGTGTCGACGGGTCGTCGAGCGGGCGAAGGTATGGAGGTGGCCATTGAGGCTCCTTCGAGAAAAGTTCGACTGACAGCCGTGCCTGACAGGCCGGCGTGTGTCCGCGACGCTCGTCGTTAGAGCTGAGTCGCGGCGGGGAGTCGGCCAAGAATTGGCAGGGCTGTGAATGCCTCGGCGTAGGTCGTGCCGATCCGAGCACCCCAGAGCCGGCCGAGATGTTCGGCCATGGGGCCGAAGTGGGTTTCAATGGGCTGTGAGGCGTGCTGCCGCAGTGCCTGCATCTTGGTGCTGAACGTGGCCGTGGTGTCCACGATCGTGTCCGCCCGTACCGGGCCGTCGAGCGTGAGTGAGTTGTAGGTGTCGCAGGTGTACAGCCGCTGAGGGTGTCCGGTGCTGATTACGGCGTCGGGCAGTGCGGCAAGTACGGCCTCGCTGATCCGCCGGTGGTCCGGATGGACGTCGCTGATGGGGTGAGTGACCACGACGTTGGGGCAGAGGTCGATGAGGAGCCGGTGAATCTCTGCGGGATCGAGCAGCTGGGCCTGGTGGAGGAGCGCGCCGAGCGCCTTCGTGCCGGCCGCAGCCTCGGAGTCCCGCTCGGCACTGTGGGACGGTACGGCGACGGTCACCGGTGCGTGGGCTGCGTGATGGGCGAGTGTGCCGCCCGCCCACAGTTCGGCGTCGTCGGGATGCGCGAAGATGGCCAGGACGGAGCCTGGGAAGGTGGCAGTCACCACAGCCCCAGCTTCTCGACGACTTCGGCGGCCTTGGGCAGCTTCGGCGTGGGGTGGCCGGTCGGGGTGAGTGGCACGTCGAGGTCGCGGTTCATCCGGATCATGGACTGCCAGCGCAGGACGTTGGGCCAGGCTGCCTCCACGGCCTTGCCCTTGGCTCCGGTGAGTCGGCCGGAGGCGAGCAGACCGTCGAGCTGGAGGCCGTCGGCGAGGAGCGTGGCGGCGGCCTTGGGGCCGATGCCCTTGACGCCGGGGATGTTGTCGGCGGGGTCGCCGGTCAGGGCCCGGTAGTCCGGCCACTGCTGGGGCGTGACGTGGTACCGCTCCTGGACTTCCTGCGGGGTGATCAGGCGGCGGGTGGCCTTCCGAGACCGGTTGATGATCTGGATTTGATCGGAGAGCAGCTGGTAGTAGTCGGCGTCGCGGGACATGATCCGTACCGGCCGGGTGGCAGCTGCCCGGGTGGCGAGGGTTCCGATCACGTCGTCAGCCTCGGCGTCGTCGATCTCGACCCATCGGATGCCGATCAGGTCGAGTCCGTCCTTGACCGGCTGGAGGAACTGCAGGGGCTTGAGAGCTTCGGGGGTGCTCTCCCGGTTGGCCTTGTAGGCGGCGTCCTCGGTGCTGCGCTCGGCGCTGCCCTGCTGGCCGTCGAAGACAGCGATGACCTCGGGTGCGGCCACGTCAACGTCATCGCGCAGGGTCGCACCGAGCAGCGCGAAGAAGGCAAAGAGGCCGGTCAGCTCGCGGGTCTTGTCGCGGGAGAAGATGGCAGCGGGAAAGCCAAAGGTGCCCGCCCACAGCACATTGAAGGCGTCAACGAGAAGCAGTGGAGCGGGGGTTGCAGGCTGGGTGCGTTCGGGCATCACGAGACCGCCTCTAGGAAGAGTTCAGCGATCCGGTGGGGGGCGAAGTCGCCTGCGCGCCGGTACACGGCCTGTGTAGTCGCGCCGTACAGTATGGCATCGTCCAGCAGCGCGGTTGCGGTCTTCAGGAGGCCCTGGGGCCCGGTGTCGTGGTCGGTGAGCAGGTGTTCGCCGTGGCCGGTGGGCTCGATGAGGTCGGGCAGGTTGCCGACGCGGTAGGCGATGACAGGTGTGCCGACGCTCATGGCTTCCAGCGCGACGAGGCCGAAGGTCTCCTTGTGGCTGGGCACGATGACCGCGGCGGCGCCGGCGAGCCAGTCGGGCACGTCGGACCAGGGCAGTGCACCGCGGAGGCTGACGTTGGGGCACTGGTCGGCGAGGTGTCGGCAGCGATCCAGCAGGTGGCCCTGAGAGCCGTCCTGGTCCTCGAACCCGGCGGAGGCGAGGGCGATCTCCACGGTGCGGTCGAAGGTGGGGAGGGCTTCGAGGAGATCGGCAACGCCCTTCTCGGGGCCGAGGCGGGCCAGCACGCGGATAGGGGCGTTTCGTCGCAGTGCCTCGCGACGGGCTGCATGTGGTGCGGGACGGGCGGTCGGGTCGCTCATCAGGGCGTTGGGGACAACCTGGCCGAGCACAACCCAGTCGAATGCCTGCTGCTGAACGCTGCGGGAGGGGAAGAGGATGCGCGTCGCGCGGGCGACGGCGGGCCCGGCGTCGACGATGTGTGGGGGGACGTGGACGGCGAGGGCTCGGCGGACGTGGGCGGGGAACTCACCGCGCAGGCGGCCGAGGCCCCACAGGGCGTCGGTGAACAGGACGGTGTCGATGCGGTGGCGCAGGGCCATGGCGTTGATCTGTGCCGCGAGTGATCCGTCCTGACGGGTGACAGCCTTGCGCAGGGCCTGGTCGTCGCACGGGAAGGTGATGCCCGAGATGGTCAGGTGGTCGACGGTGACCCCGGGCAGGAGTTGAGAGTCGGAGTCGGGTTGGGGGGCGGCAGTGGCGATGACGGGGCGGTGGCCGGCCTGGGCGAGGCCCAGGGCGAGCGCGGCAGTGGCTCGTTCGATGCCGGCGGGGGCGTCAGGTGTCCAGGAGGCCAGGACGAGCAGCACTCCCCGGGATGTGGCGGTCGTGGTCACGGGGTCGCCACCTTCTTCGGCACTGGCAGCTGCCGGGTGTCGCCGGCGTGGGTGGTCTCCCAGGGGAAGACGACCCAGTTGTCCACGTCCCAGATCCATCCGTCGGGGCCCTCGGTGCAGCCCGCGTTGCGGCACAGGGCCAGCGTCTTCGGGACGGCCGAGCTGCCGAACCTTTGGCTCAGAGCATGGGCGACGGCGGTGAAGGTGGCACCGGAACCGGCGATGTCGTCGACCAGGAGCACGGTTCCGTCGAACCGGTCCGGCAAGGTGTCGGGCAGGATCACGCTGACGTTGCCGGTGGCCTGCTGCCAGAGGGCGTCTGTTCGGTTGTGCCGGGCGGAGACGTTGTACAGCGGGACGTTCAGGCAGTCGGCGATGACGGTGGCCGGCCTGGTGCCGCCGTTGGCGATGCCGACGACGGCGGTCACCGGCGGATCGAAGCCAGCAGCGGACTCGGCGAGGAGGCGGGCGGCGTCGTGGCACTGGTAGTGGGTGGGGGCGTAGGGCTCGCTTCGGGTGAAGAGCCGCCGCCCGCCAGTGGGCTGCCGGGTGGTGTCGGTCACGCTGCACTCCCGGCGGTGGGCAGCTGCAGGTCCTCGGGGCCAGTGACGGGCAGGAAGGCGCTGATGCTGGTCGCACCGCCCGTGTTGCGCCAGGCGTAGCCGTCCGCACGCAGGACCGTGAAGCCGTCGGCGCTGCCGCGGGTACGCAACCGCACCCGCACTCCGTCGGGGACAGTGAGGGCATCGAAGGTGGCACGGGCCTCGTCGTCGGTGAGCATCTGCTGTTCGGCGATGGCCTTGCCTTCGCCGATGGGCAGCATCTGCAGGAAGGTGACGCCGCCGACGCCGAGCTTTGCGGCCTGCTCCAGCAGTTCCTGGGATTCGTGGTGGGTGGAGCGCATCAGCACCATCTGGAACTGGACTCGGATGCCTTCGTCAACGGCAGCCCGGGTACCGGAGATCGCGCGGCGATAGCTGCCTTCTCCGCGCCAGGCGTCGTGGGTGGCCTCGGTGGCGCCGTCCAGGGAGACACGGATGGCGTCGAGCGCACCGGCCAGCTCGGAGGCACGACGGGCGAGGTGCCAGCCGTTGGTCGTGCAGCTGACCACCGCACGCCCACCGGTGCGGATCGCGCGGGCAAAGTCGGGCAGGTCGCGCAGCAGCAGCGGCTCGCCGCCAGAGATATCCACGCCCAGGACACCGGAGGCAGCGATGTGCCCCGCCAACGTGCGGCGCTCCTCCGCGGTGGACTCGCGCACACCCTTGTCGTCCAGGCAGTGCGGGCAGGCGAGGTTGCAGCGCACGATCGGCGAGAAGCACATGCTCAGCGGCGCTTTCGGGTTGAGCTGGCCGGGCTGGGCCTCCGGCCAGGCGGCGACCTCCTGCTCGTCGAGGCCGACGCAGCCAAGCGGTACGGGCCGCAAGGGCAGGTGGTTGGAGCCGACTGCCGGGTCGTGGACGACAGTCGTGCCGTCGATCTCGGCGGCGGCGAAGGTGCGGATCATGCGGTGATCACCTCGGCGTCGGTCAGGAGCTTGTCGGTGGCAGTGGCAAAGTCGTGGCCGCGCCCGGTGGGGGCGGGCCGGGCGAGCAGGGCCCGGTAGTGGGCGAGCGTGGCGGGCCAGGCGGTGAGCTTGCTATGCCACTGGGCGGCGGCATCCGGCGGGTCGAGGTGGTAGCCGACGGCCTGGCGCAGCGGGATGACCAGGCAGCCGGCGGCGATCAGCGCGGCGCCGAGGTGGGTGTCCTCCATGCCCCAGCCGATCCGGCCGAACTCCTCGGCGAAGCCGCCGATGTCCACCAGCCGCTCGCGGGGTACGCCGAGCAGCGCCGTGACGGCCATCCGGGGTAGGTCCCAGTCGTAGTAGAACCGCCCGTATCCGAGGTTCTGGAAGTCGTCGGTGGCGTCCAGGGGACGGCCGTCCAGTGGGTCGGTGAGCGTGATGCCGGAGTACGGCAGCGTGGTGTTGGTCGGTGGCGTCCAGGTGACGCGGTGGTCGGCGGCCAGTTGCGGCGCTCCTTCGGGCATCACTGGACTGCCAGATCCGCCCGGGTGGGGAAGGTTGTGTCGGAAGCCGGTCAGGACGGTCTCCGGCTGGGCGCGGGTAGCGAAGTCCGCGAGCACGTGCTTGGGCAGCACCATGTCCGCGTCCATGAACAGCAGGTTCTCGCTCTGTGCGAGACGGGCGCCGACGTTGCGGGCCGCGCCGGAGCCGGAGCGGGACACCAGCCGAACGGCAGTGGTGACTGCGGGGTGCCGGCGGGCGATCTCGAAGGTGGTGTCGGTCGAGGCGTCGTCCACGACGATCACCTCCACCGGCCCGGCCGTGTGCTGCGCCGCAAGCGCGTCCAGCACCGTCGGTAGGGCGTAGGCGACGTTGCGGGCCGGAAGCACAACTGCCAGCGGGCGACCGACGGCGGCGTGCGCCGGGGTGGGCTGGTGCCAGCCGAGGCCGGTCCGGCCGTAGAACGCGCCGGTTAGGTGGCTGTGGTCGTTGGGGCGGGCTTTGAGCGTGTCGGCGAGCGTGCCGGTCACGGCCACCTCCATTCGTCAAGGACGGCTGTGGCCTCGGCCCAGCCGTGGGGGTCGTGGACCCAGTGCAGGGCGGGCCTGGCCGGGTGGGCGAGCAGGTCGGTGAGGAGGACGAGGTAGGTGGGTTCCAGGACGAGTAGGACCCGGTTCGGGGCGCCTGTGGTCTGGAACTCCCGCTCCAGCTGCTCGGTGACGCGCGGTCGTAGCTGTTCTGCGCGGGGGATCGTGAGCTGGCGGTCGTAGGGCGGGATCGGGGTGTCGGCGTGCACGAGGCCGTGTTCGGCCGACAGGAAGCGGATGCGGTCCCGTGCGTGCCGGTGGCCAGCGAACCGTGCATGGAGGTGCGGGGCGATGCCGCCGGTGTACCGCTCCAGGGCGGGCAGCGGCCTGGACTCAGGGGCCTTGCGCCGGGAGCAGCCCGCTATCAGCAGGTCGGTGATCATGCCGTCCTCACCACCCGCATGCCGATGCCGGGCGATCCCAGCTCGGCTGGAGCCGCGTTGAGGAACGTGCACCGCGCGTACAGCGGCAGGGAGTTGTAGGAGCCGCCACGGATGACGAAGCCGCCGCCGATGGTCGGGCTGGAGGTCCACTCCCAGCACGTGCCGCCCATGTCGAACAGCCCAGTCGGTGTCGCCCCATCCGGGTAGGTGCCCACCGCGGTGAGGCCACCGGGGCCGCCTCGTAGGTTGGCCCGGCCGGCGCCCGGTTCCTCATCCCCCCACGGGTAGAGCCTGCGCTCGGGCCCGGAGGCCGCCCACTCCCACTCCACTGAGCGGGGCAGGCGCCCGCCGAGGTCGGCGGCCAAGCGCGCCGCCTGAGCGTGAACGAGCCCGGTCTGCGGGAGCGGGGCGTCGCCGTGGCCGACCTGGGCCAGGGTGATCAGCGTCGCCGTCCATACGAGGTCGGGCACCTTCACCGGGCGCTGCCGGTCACCGAACAGGCACGTTCCGCCCGGCACGGGTACCCACACCACGGGCTGCGTCGTGCTGCTTTCCATGATGCGTCCTCCCATCATCCGGCGATCAGGAACAGGTCTTCGGCGTTGACGCCGGAACGGACCTGGCTCTTGCCCGGGTGGGGTTCGAGGCCGCACCGGGACAAGGACCGCGTGACCGCGTCCATGGCCTCGCGGGCCTGCTCCGCGTCCTGGCAGAACAAGCAGTAGTTGTCGGCGAACCGAGCGACCCGTCGCCCGGCCAGGGCCGCGTCCACGCGGGAGAGCCGGAGATTGATCAGTAGCGGTGCCAGCGCGGTGCCCGGCACGATCGGGTACGGCAGCGGTTCCAGGACCCGCCGGAAGTGGCCAAGGAAGGTGCCGTCGGCGACGTGCTCGGCCAGCCAGTCGGTGACCTCGGCCGCGCTGGACCCGGCTGAGGTCTGGCGCACGTCCACGTCCGCCACCCACCGGTAGCCGGCTTGCAGGTGCCGGTCGGCGTCCCGCAGGGCCGTGATCCGGTTGCGGCCGGCCCGGTAGCCGGACACCCAGTCCGCGAATGCCCTCTGCTCCAAGATCGGTTCGATGGCGTTGCGCATCGCCCGCTGCACCACCCGGTCGGCGACGGTGGGGATCACCGCCGTGAACTCCTTGCCGGTGTAGGCAGTGATCGACACCTCCCGCACTGGGCTGGGTTGCCAGGTGCCGGCGCGCAGCTGCTCAGCCAGTTCGGCGAGGCGGCCGGGCATGTCGGTGCGGAACCGTGCCCAGCTCATCCCGTCCGCTCCTGGTGCCCCGCCCCGGCGCATGCACGCGTGAGCCGCCCGCTTGAGGTGCTTGGGCTCGACGAGGAACGACATCAGCGAATTTGCCCGCAGCGAGGCGGAGTTGGATAAGCTGGGCACAGCCCGAGTGGCAGGCAGGTTCCTGCTCCCCCCTCTACACGCTTGGCCGCTAACCCACACGCGCGGCCTCGGGGAGCCGGAAGGACCACCCCACTCGGGCGTTGTGCTGTCCTCACCGGCCACGTTCGTCCTCCCAGAGCAGCACGTGCAGGCGGGTGCTGAGATTCCAGCCGCGCTCCAGTACCGCGTCGGCGAGCTTCCGCATTCCGCCGATCACCGCGTCGCTGTTCGTCCCCTCCGGCATCACCCATGTGTCGGTGAGGGCGAACTCGGCTACCAGCCGTCCGACTTCGTCCAACTCGGCGACGTCGCTCACGACGAACTTGAAGCGGGCCTTTCCACAACCGGCCAAAGCCCGGAGAGCCTTCGGGCTGGTCCTGCGGTCGCTCGGCGCAGCGAAGCTGGCGAGTTTAGGCGAGACGTTGAACGCCTCCACCAGCTCGACCACCTCGGGCAGCGGCGCGATCGTGCCGTTGGTCTCGATCTCGATCCCGTATCCGGGCAGCAGACGCAGCAGCGGCAGCAGGGCACGCTGTTGCATCAGCGGCTCGCCGCCGGTGACGACCAGGTGCTTCCCCGGCTGGCTCGTCAGCCAGTCGGCGAGCTGCTCGGCGGTGTAGTGCTGAGCAACGTTCGCGGGGTCGAATCGGGCGCGGTCCCAGGTGTCAGGGGTGTCGCACCGCGGGCAGTGCAGGTTGCATCCCCACAGGCGCAGGAAGTACGTGAGCTGGCCGGTGCTGGCGCCTTCGCCCTGAAAGGTGGGGCCGAATCGCTCCCTCACGAGTAGCGGCCGCTCCACAGCCGGCGGAAGCAGCACGGTGGGGGCGGTCACCGTGCCACCTCGAACTCGGCCATGGACGTCGGCGTCTCCGAGACACGGACCGCGGACAGCTGGCCGGGGATGGCCGACTCGACGTTGTCGATGAACCAGCCGGCCAGGTACTCAGCCAGGTTCTCCGACGTCGGCACGATCGGCAGGACCTCGTTGAGCACGCGGTGGTCGAGCGTTGTGTCGATGTACGCCTTCACCGGGCCGAGGTCTCCGAAGTCCGTAACGAACCCGGGCCCATCCAGCTCCTGCGCGGTGAGAATGAACTCGACCTCGTAGGAGTGACCGTGCATGCGCGCGCACTGGTGACCGGGGGCCAGGCCGGTGAGGAAGTGGGATGCCTCGAACCGGAATCGCTTTCCGATCCGGTGACGGCCGCGCACCGTGGTCATCGGCCCGCTCCCGTCGCGTACTCGGTCGGGTCTTCGACGCCCGCGACCTCGAACGCTTCGCGACGCTCGATGCACGTCCCGCACGTGCCACAGTGCACCCGGCCGCCCTTGTAGCAGGACCAGGTCCGCTCGAACGGCACGCCGACCTGGCCCCCGACGGTCACGATGTCCGCCTTGGTCAGGGCCAGGAACGGCGCGATGAGGTCGAAGCCCTCCACGTGGAACCCGTCGGTGGCCGCGCGAGCTGTCTCGGCGAACTGGTCGAAGAACTCGCCGCGGCAGTCCGGGTAGATCGGGTGGTCACCAGCATGTGCACCGAACGCCACCGCGTCGGCCCCAGCGGCCACGGCTACACCGACCGCCACCGAAAGCATGATCATGTTCCGGTTCGGCACCACCGTGGCACGCATGCTCTGGTCGCTGTAGTGCCCGTCGGGCACCTGCACTGCCGTGTCGGTCAGCGCGGACCCGCCGAGGAGCCGGCCGACGCTGGTCAGATCGACCACCTCGTGGCTGGCATCCAGAAGCTCACCGACGGCTCGGGCGTAGTCCAACTCCTTGCGGTGACGCTGCCCGTAGTCGAAGGACAGCAGCGTCACGCGGCTTCCCAGGCTGGCGAGCCAGTACGCCACGGTGGTGCTGTCGAGTCCACCGGATGCGATCACCACAGCGTGACCCGGCGGCTTTGAAAGCTTGATCATCTCCTACGTTCCCTTGCTGTAGTCCTCCGTCACCGGAGGGCGGAGTGAGTCCGTTGCTCAGGGGCAACGGCGTGCGCGGAAGCGCATGTTCAATCGACGCGAGAGGTATCGGCCCCGTAGCTGCGGCTCGCCCTACCGCGCGACTTGGGAACCGTGATCGCGGGAGGCCACTGCGAAGTGAGCCTCCTGACCTTCGGCTTCCCGGTCATTCGTCCGGATCGTGACCAGCTGCGCGAGAGCTCCCGGGTTCGGCACCATCAGCAGCATCCTGGCGACGGCCAACCCCGCACACACCGTTCGCAGATGGTGAAGCGCGACAGCCGGAAGTGCTCCACGCAGCCGATCTACCGAGTCCAGGAAGGAAGCGCAGATCGCCAGCACCTGACTTGCACCCACCACTTCGTCGCGATGGCCATGACGATCGATCACTCGCTGGGCAGCAGCGCCGCACTCCCGAGCCAGCTCACCAACTCCCGGGTCCTCCTCGACGAGCGCGCCCCACCATTCCAGCTCGGCCGCCACGTACATCAAGGCCCGTTCTCGCGAGAAGCGCGGAAGTCCATTCGTGGTCGTGGGAACGGGCCAGTCGAACGCTGCCGACATCGAACTGGCGTCTCCGCCAAGCGCGGGCCAGGCCCGACGCAAAGTCAGATCGGCCATGCCGACTCCCTCCCTGGGAGTACGGGCTCTGCGCCCGTGCCGACCTGCGCAGTGAACACATACACCGCTTGGTCGTCGCGCACCGACACCGCGTAGCTCTCGCCTGCGGCGAGAGCCGCCATGGCGCTTGCCTGCGCCTCCTCGTCGTCCAGCCAGGCCCGCGCCGGCTGGCACTCTGCGGGGTCCAGCTGGTCTGCCAGCTGCGACATGCGTAGCCGCACCCACCGGACCGCCAGCCGAGCGTCGGCCGTCGGATGAGAGCCGAACAGGATTGGCCGTCCAGCGCCGTGTGCGTAGGCAACCGCGTAGCACCAGTAGCCAAGTCGCCTGCGCTCTGGTCCCGCAAGGCATCCCAGAGCAGATCCAGTTCGCGGCCCGCCGAGCTGCGGCCCGGCTGGCGGCCGACTCGCCGGACGCGTCGGCGGACGCGTCCTCGGCGAG
Source organism: Kitasatospora sp. MBT63 (assembly GCF_000710465.2). Classification (GTDB taxonomy): domain Bacteria; phylum Actinomycetota; class Actinomycetes; order Streptomycetales; family Streptomycetaceae; genus Kitasatospora. Next base: position 45,362 of record NZ_JAIZ01000167.1, read on the forward strand.
GCCCTGCGGCGACCACTGCCGAGGCCCAGCGCGCGCTTCACTAAGCCCCTCATGCCGCCTCCTCCGGACACTTGCCGCTGTCCCGCAGCAGCACCCTCGCCCACACCGTCTTGCTCCTTTTCGTCGTCACGATGTCCATGTCGAGCGCCAGCCTTTTGACCAGCGGCAGACCTCGTCCGCTCTCGCCTCGGACGACCAGCTGCTTGGGTGGAAGCAAGTCCGGCCGAAAGTCGTCCACTTCGACCCGGCAGTCGCCGTCGATCTCCTGCAACCGCAGGCGTACGTCGTCACCCGGGCTGCTGGCGTGCCTGATCGCGTTCGTCAGCAGCTCTGAAACGATGATCAACAGGTCATCCACGTGGCTCCCGGTCCAGCCCCAGCGAGCTACCTGGGACCTCACTTGGCGGCGAGCCAGTCCGACCGATGCCGGCCACGCGGTGAACGTCATCTCCCACTTGCGAAGGCCCTGTCGGGGCTGGCTGACGGTCGCCACGTGCATCGCTCCCATGGTCAGGAGCGACTGCGCGCTCCGGTACTGGTTCGCTTGCGGACACCCAGGGTTCCGCTCCCGCCGCAGACCAGCCAGGACGCCGAGCGGCCATTCAGCGGCCATTCGATGGCCAGCTGGCATCCGCGGTGGTGGAGTTTTCGTCCGATCCGGTCACTCTGGGCCGTAGCACCTCTACCGTGAGCAAGGTCAAGAACCTCAGGGGGTCACGATGAGAGCGCCCGGTAACGAGCACCTTTATGCGGCAAGGGTGTCCCGGGGATGGTTTTCCCAAGAGAAGGCCGCAGAGGGCATCAGTCTGGCGGGTCAGGATGAGCTCAAGGACGACAGCTTCAACGTGAGTGTCCGGACTTACCGGCGGTGGGAGAGCCCCACACCCCCGTGGCCTCGCCCCGACTACGCCACGGCGTTACGCGCCGCGTTCGACCGCGGTCCGGAGCACCTAGGCTTCGTGCCTCCAGGAGGCGTCGGCGTCGAGCCGAGTGGACCAACACTCGACTCAGAAGTCATGATCCCGCGTGTGAACCGTCGCGAAGCACTCGCCGCCGGCGCCGCCGCTCTCGGCCTGCCCTGGCTGTCCTCCACCAACTCCGCTCCGACCGGCCGTCACGAGTTACGGATCGGCGACGAGGAAATCAACGACCTCCGCGCCACAGCACTCGACCTCGACGCCATCGACCAGCGGTTCGGCGGCGATCGGCTGTGGCGGTCTGCCCGCAAGCACCTGTTGTGGGTCCACCACCTGATAGACCAAGGCTCGTACACCGATGCGGTCGGACAGGAGCTCCAAGGCCTCGCTGGCGAACTGACAACGTCTCTCGGGTGGTTCTGCTACGACGCGGACCAGCAGGCCGAGGCACGGGTCTACTTCTCCGAAGCCCTCAACACCGCGATGCTCGCAGGCAACGCGATTCTCGCCACTCGGACACTCTCGAACATGGCCAGACAGAGCGTCGACCTGGGGAAGCCACGCGAAGCCGTGCGGTTCGCTCAGATCGCGCAGGGTCACGCGGCCAAATGGCAGGCCCCAGCCCGGGTGTCAGCACTGCTGGCCATCCGCGAGGCCCAGGGCTACGCGCACATGGGCAACGAAGTGGCCTGCTCAACGGCCATCAAGCGTGCCTGGCAGCAATTCGGCCGAGGCATCAGTGATCGCGACCCGGACTGGGTGGGTTTCCTCAACGAAGCCGAACTGACGTGCCTTGAGGGAATGTGCCGCCTGGATCTTGGGCAGCACAAGCGATCAGTACGCCTGCTCGAACGATCTGCTGCACTCCAGGACATCGAGCACTCTCGGAACCGGGGTATGTGCTTGGCACGGCTGTCCTACGCGGCCGTCCAGGACCGCGATCTCGATCGGACAGTGGCAGCTGCTCAGGAGTCCCTGCGCCTCATCCAGGGCGGCATGACGTCCACAAGGAACAAGCAGCAACTCGTGCTCGTCAGGGACAGCCTCGCCCCGTTCCACAAGAGCCCCGAAGTACGACACACCGCAGAGCTCCTCACTGCGAACATCGCGTGACCATGCGAAGGAGAGTTACCCGTGAACGACCTTGAACTGCGCCACTACCGGGGCACCGCGGCGAAGGAGGTACTCGATGAGCTCGTGGCGGTCTACACCGTGGTCTACGACGTTCCCCCGTACATCGGCGACCCGTTTTTCTCCGTCGAGTCGTTCGCCGAGCGCCTCCAGGGCGCGCTGGAGATGAACGGCTTCGAGACCGTCACCGCCCGGCTGGCCGGTGAGATGGTGGGCCTCGTGCACGGCGTCACCCTTCCCGCCGACCGGGCGTGGTGGACCAGCCTCGGCGAGGCCCGGCCGGCGGAGGCCCTCGCAGCTGCCGAGGCTGGTCAGGTCTTCTGGCTCCGGGAGCTCATGGTCCTCCCCAAGTACACCGGCCAGGGGATCGGCCGACGGCTGCATGACGAAGTGGTCGCCGGCCGTGAAGAGCCGTGGACTGCGCTGACGTGCATCTTCGACAACGAGCCTGCCCGCAGTGCCTACCCCAGGTGGGGTTACGAGGTGATCGGCGGGCGCATCAAGCACGCTCCTGAATCCCCGGAGTACGACGCCATGATCCTGCGACCTGCTCAGGGTCGATAGCGGGCCTCGGCCCGAAGGCCCGGCGGCACCGGGGGTGAGAGATCGGCCAGTCGGCCGCCTCGTCCAAGGTGCGCAGCGTCCGGGTCGCCTTGTCCGGGTCGGTGTGGGAAGTCCAGCCGCAATCGGGCCCGTCGAAGACCTCGACGTACGTGACGCCGTTCTCACGCGCCTGGTTGAGGGTTCCTGCGTTGTAGGCCACCGCGCTCTTCGCGAGCGTGGCGGCCTCGGCCCAAGCCCTGATCGGCACCCTGGCACCGTTGCGGTAGATGACGTACTCGAGGTGGCTGCTGGCGGCCAGCCGGTCGGCGAGCGCGCGGGCGGCCTGCCTCGCGGTCACGTTCCCGGTCGTGAGAAGGGGGACCTCGCGTCGCGCTGCCGCGCGGGCGGCGCGGTAGAAGGCATCGGCCATCCGGCCGGTCTCCTGGCTTCGTCGCAGGAAGTCGCCGTAGGAGTCGGCGGCCAGTGCTCGAAGGGCTTCACGGTGGATCAGTGTCCAGGTGAAGCGGGCACCGGAGGCAGAGGCAGCCGCCGTCGCCCCCTGCTCGTACAAGTGCGGCAGCTGGCGGCCGACGAACTGTGCAGCTTCGTCGTCCACAGCCCTGTGGAAATCCTCAATGGCCCGTTTGAACTCCTCCAGCGTGGCGAGGACGTGGGGCGCACGCCAGTTGTCTGCGAACGCGGCGATCACGGCGGCCTGGCGGGCGTGGAGCCGCTGCCAGGCGTCCTCCAGGACCGCTGCCACCCGACGGGCGACCTCGTCAGCGTCGCCGGGTACCAGCGGCGGCCAGTCGTACGACATGGCCGGCTACCGGGCGCGCCGGGCCGGGACGAGCGCGGTGACGTCCAGGTGCGGTACTGCGTCGTCACCGGCCGCGTCGTCCGGGCCCGGGTTGGCCTGGATCGCCGCGAGCTGCCTCTCAAGGCCGGTGAGGTTGGCGGTCTGGTCCATGGTGACCACGCCGTCAACAACGAGCCGTAGCGGCTCGGCGAGCAGCTTGGCGCGGCGCTCCGACAGCACTTCCAGCGCGACGGCGCGGGCACTGTGCAGGCGCTCGTACCGGCCAGTGAGTTCTGCCAGGTCCATGGGGCCGAGCTGAGCGAGCAGCCAGGCCCGAACGGTGTCGTCCAAGGGAATCTCCTCGGGGGTGTGAGTGAGGCCCGGCACCGTGCCGGTGCCGGGCCTCGTCTGGGTGGCGCTACTCGGGGTCGATCCAGCGGATGGTCGTTGCTCCGCCGTGGCCGTGGATGGACTCGGCCATCTCCAGGGACGGCCACACGACTGTGGACGGCCGGTCGCCGAGCCACTGCACAACGGCGATGCCGGCGCTGAACAGCACGCCCTCGGCAACCAGTCCGGTGCCGGAGACGCCCGACACGTCGACCGCTCGGTCCAGTACGAACCTACGCATCGGTGACCGTTTCCTGCTCCTGGTCCCCCGGCTCGTCGTCGGGCTCCCAGGCATCAGGGTTGGTGATCAGAGCGGCCACCTCTGGTGCGGGCTCATCCCCTGGCTGGAGGACGAGCCGCTCGCGGGTGACCGGGTGGTCGAGGTGCACGGCGGCGGCCAGACGGGCGCCCATCACAGGACCTTCGCGACGATGTGGGCGTCCGGGGTATGCAGGACGGGCATGCCGACGGCTGCGCCCTTGGTCCAGATCTGGACCGGGTCGTCCTGCACGCCGCGGGTGATGATCACGCCCGGGGCGTCCTCCCGGTCGATCTCCGGGGTGGTGCCGCGCGACAGCACCAGGGCCTCGGCTGTGATGCCGAACTGAAGCTGCCCCCACTTCGTGCGGTCCGGCGGCAGCATGATCCAGCGGTCCTCCGGCAAGACCTTGGTCGGGGTTCCGTCCACACGGACCTGAGCCTTGTAGAACGTGATCGGAGGGAGGCCATAGTTTCCGCGCACCGTGTTGACCTGCTGGGGCGTCAGGGTCGCGGTGGGGGTGGTGGACGGGTTCACCGAGCCGTAGTAGGCGGCCCGGTACGCGTTGTTCTTCGCGAGGAAGCTGTACGCCTTGCGGGAGGTGAGCACCATCTCCGGCTCGGGTGCGCCGAGGTCGTCCAGGTACTGGATCCAGGCGAGCTCGTCGGCGATCGGATCGGAGGTGGGGTCGGACCACGGCTTCGCGGCAGTCGGCATGTTCCCGGCCGGGACGCCGAAGTCGACCTCCAGCGTCAGGCCGTTCTCTCCGGCAAGGGTGAACTTGCCGTCAAGGAGGACGTCGCCGGCTGCGAGTTCCAGGCGGGAGCGGATCGCCTCGACGTGTCGCTCCACGTCGTCGTAGAGCAGTTCGATCAGGCGGTCCTGGTCGGCGCCGTGGGACTGCTCCAGCAGGATCTGCTCCTGCTCGCCGACCACGAGCTTCTGCCCCAGGGGCGGCAGGAAGCCCTCGCGGGCGTTCTCCCACGCCTGCCGGTCGGCGAACGGCACGGATGCGTCGTAGGCGCGGTACTTGGCGGTGCTGACGTAGCGGCCGTTGTTCTTGATCCTCCACTTGACCTCTCGCGAGACAAGGGTGGGGAACACAGCCTGGGTCAGAAGGAAATCTGCCGGGCTGGGGATGGCTCGGGCGAAGGCGGTCAGGTCGTGGGCCGACACGTCCTTGACGAGGTCCTGGATGGTCATCGGTCAACTCCTGTTAGATGAAGCGGATCTGCGGGCCGGTCACTGAGGGCGTGACCTTGGTGGTGTCGATACCGCCGGGCACCTTGGCGGCCTTCACGACGCCGTGCCACAGCAGCGCGGCGGGCACCTTCGGCTGCGTGGGGGCGAACAGCGTCTCGGCGAAGACGAAGCCGGCGAGGTTCTGGGTGCCGTCGGCAGCGGCCGGGTTGAACGGCCCGTAGAGGCCCGACGCTGTGATCCGTCCGACGGGCACACCGGACAGGACACGGCTGTAGGGCTGGGTGGTGTCGGTGGAGACCTGGTAGTGAGTGCCTGCGGTGAACTTCGCGATGTCGAGGGTGATCGTCTCGATGCTGTCGGTGCCGTGCAGGCTCGCGAGCCAGCTGCGGTCGGCCGTGTAGCTGGCCGAGCTGCTGATCGGCTGGATGGTCAAAGCCCCTCCTCGGGACGGAAGACGGATGTCACGTCTCGCACTCACCAGCGGTGGTGCCGTCCACGAAGGAGGGGCGTGGTCCCGATGGCCCGGATTTCTGCCGGGTCAGGAGGTCAGGAGGCGGCCTGGAGGTAGCCGCGCCGCTTGGCCATCTCCAGGCCAGCAGAGCCGGTAGCCGGGACCTGACCGCGCGGCGGCGGCCCGCCCGCGGGCGACCCACCGGGCGCCGGAGGAGCAGTTGCCGGTGAAGCCGGGCCGAACAGCTCCGGGCGGCGGACCTTCAGCGCGGCTGCTGCGTCCTTCACCGCCTGGTCGTCGGCATCGTCGGCCACGTCGAGGAGACGTTCGGCGTCGGTGAGGCCGTCACCGGAAGCGCCGAGACGAGCCAGCGCGGCCTGGCGAACGGCCGCTCGAAGGCGGGCCTCGGCGGCCTGCTCCCGCTGCTGAGCGGCCTGCTCGCGCTGCTCGGCGGCCTGCTCGCGCCGCTGGACCTCGCTCAGCGCGGCCTGCTCCGCCGTTCGCTGCGCCTCGACCCAGGCACTCAGGGCGGCAGCATCGGCGAACCCGAGATCACCGACGAGCTTCTTCACGGCGGTGCGTTCACCCTGCGACTTCTCGCGGGCCAGCAGACGAGTAAGGGTGTCCTGGGTGATCAGGGCGCTGCCGGGATCGGAGGCCGGCGGCGCAGGCGGCAGCGAGGGATCGGCCGCAGGCAGGGGCGGCTGGGGAACTGCGGTCATACGGATTCCTCCGAAGCAGCGCCCCCGCGCCGATGATCAGTGTACCCAGCCGTCCGAGTGCCACCAGGATTTCGGGATGCGCCCACCGCCAGCGGCCTCACGCCGAGGTGGGCGCCTACCAGCTCGCCGGTGTGGGTACCGGCGGGTTGGCCGGTGAGGGCATCGGCGGCTTGGCAGGGGGCGTCGGCACCTTCGGAATCTCCGGGCTGGCGGGGGGAAGACCGAGGTACTCCCGGACCGCACCGTTGTCGGCGGTCGCGTCGGCGAGGGCAACGGCAGCGACGAAGGCACGGGCCTGGATGCGCTTGACCTCTTGAGTGGCGTCCTCGATCGGGTACCCGGCGTCGGCGAGCATCCGCACGGAGGTCTCAAGGCTGAGCACCCCGGCCTGGAAGCCCTTGGTGACCTCGTCCAGGACAGCAGCGCGATCGGTCGGCGTGTGCGGCCCCCACACCAGCTTCGCTGGCAGCGTCTCCCCTACGGGCCAGCCTTCGGCCTGTCCGGCCTGGTACAGGCGGCACACCATCTTGAACAGCAAGGCGTACTTGTGGGCGCGGGCGAGGCGCATCGCCGAGACCAGGGCGTCCAACGGGCCCAGAGCGAGCTGGAGGGCGTAGCCGGACGGCACGGCGGACGGGTCGAGTGTGCCGAGCCCGGACGAGGTCAGGCGGCTGTTGCCTGCCACCCGGTCAAGGAGATGGTCGACGCGTGCGCGCAGCTCGGCCAGCTGCGCCGACGTGTCGAGGGTGTCCATGGAACCGCCTTCGGACAGCGACCAGACGGTGCCGGCACGGACCTGGAGCGGCAGGACGGCCCCGGTCGTCCTGTCCTTGGGCAGCCGGACGCCGGACAGGCCGATGATCGGTGTGCCGGTGGTCGCCGACGCAGCGGCCGAGTCGGAATCGGTGGCGGCCAGCTCGTCGAGGACCTGCATGACCTTGGCGATGGACGGCTGCCCCCAGTGTTCTCCCGCGTCGGGGATGGTGTTGGTGACGTGGACGACCGGAAGGAAGTCGATCATCAGGTCGAGTGCCTGGAGGACTTCCCCGTCCGAGCGCATCCGGTAGGTAGCCTTCTCCTGGGGCAGGTTGTAGACGTCCTCGCCCTTGAGGTCCTCCAGAAGCCATTCCGCGTCGGTGAGGTAGCACGTGATCCCGGACGAGCGGCCCGCTGCCCACGGGTAGGTGCGCGTGATGTGGCCTGTGTCCGCATCGAGCTGGTCGCCGACAATCAGCACCGCGTCCCCACCGTCGTTGTAGGCCCAATCCCGCAGGGGCTTGCCGTCCTTGGACCGGCCGGGCTTCGTCGCCGGGCCGATCGGCCCCAGCTCGTAGGTGATCCGGCGCAGCCGCGCCTTGAGGCCGCGCCGGTCATCGGCGGGGAGCTCCCACGCGAAGTGGACCCGAGCCGGATACTCGGCTGCGTCCACCTCGTCGTCCGTCCACTCCGGGAAGTAGAAGCCAGCGTCGATCGTCCTCAGCGCCGGGCGGCCCTTGGCTGGCTCCCACGCGAGGGTGTACACCGCGTCTCCGCACCGAACCGCCGCCCGCTCGCACTGCTGGATGCGCAGCGGCAGCAGCTCCTTCTCCCCCCACTCCCGCAGCCGCCCCTGAACCGCGAGTGCCTGAGCCGCAGCGGGCGGCTGGTCCTGGCTGCCCTGGTGCTCCGCACCCGGCACCACGATGGTCTGCTCGCTGCCGAGCATGTAGCCCAGTGCGGTGTCGATCAGTTTCGACGCATCGCCGAGCTCCCGCCGCTCCAGCCCGGTGTCGTCCCCGGCAACCGCGGCGAGCTGCCCGGCCTGGTTGTTGTCGTAGGCGGCAAGGAGTTTGTACGCCTGGAGGCGGCGGAGGTCCTCTGGCGGCACCCATCCAGCAGCCAGTTCCCCGAACGGGCCGAAGCCGCGGCGGATCGGGCTGGCCATCACCGGCTTGTAGTTCAGCCAGCTCCAGGCATCGATGACGAGATCGCGAAGGCCCACAGTGCCCCTCCGAGCATCCAGGCCCCACGCCGATGATCAGCCTACGCGTCCGTCATGGCGGTCATCCTGTGGTCGGCGCCTGAAACTCACAGCCAGCGCCGAAGGCGTTCTCGTCCAGGTCTGCTTGCCGCTGCGGACCGAGTTTGCCCCACTCGATCGCGCACAGCACCTGGGACCGCTCCTGCCCGCGCCCGGTGATCAGCGCCTGGGCGTACCGGCCTGCGGCGATCGACCGCTTCTGCTTCACCTCGTACTGCTGGGTCCACTCAGGGCTGCCCACCTTCGGCTCGGCGGGCTTCGAAGACTCCCCCGAAGCCGCGACCGCAGCGATCCCCCCGGCGACAACAGCCACGCACGCCAGCTCCACGGCAATCAGCCGCGCCCCCTTCAGCTTCATGATCGCGAACCTACCAGCGGCTTCGGGGGCCTACCAGCGGTTCCTACTGGTCCGCGACCTGTTCTGCTGGCGGGCCGTACTCGGCGTGGAGCGTCGCCGGATACAACGCGCACCCCAAGGCTGCCTCTAGCCGGACGATCGTGCCGAGGTCAGGGAGTACCTCGCCTCTGGCGATCCGGCCGACCGTCGAGTGCGACATCGCCACATGGCGGCTCAGTTCCCTGTCGCTCCAGCCACGGGCGGCCATGGCGCCGTGCAGGCTCTTCGCGAACTGCATGCCCGCCACGGCCGTGAGCGGCGCATCGGCTCGCAGCTTCACGTCCGGCCACTTGCCGCTGGCAACGAAGCTAGCCGGCGGCTGGTGATCGCGGCTGCGGGGCACGCCCATCCCTTCATCGACGTCCACCTGTCCCGGCCAATCCTTCCCTGCGTCGGCGGCCCCGATGCGGCACCCCGCCAGTGGACCATGTATGGTCCACTGCGAGTTAGTGTCAACGCGGGGAGGGCGTGGCATGGGCGGGGGCATCAGCAGCTTCTGGGCTGGCATCGACTGGTCCGAACACCTCAACGATGTCGCGGTGGTCGACCGGACCGGCGCTGTCGTGGCCACAGCCCGAGTCGAAGAGAGCCCTGCCGGAGTTCGGCAGGTTCTCCAGCTGCTCTCAGGTTTGCGCGCGAGCCATCAACACAGCCGCAAGGCAGTGCCGATCGCCATCGAGACCCGGCACGGCCTGCTCGTCGCGGCGCTGCGCCAGGCCGGACAGCCGGTCGTGGTCATCAGTCCAACCACCGTTGCCAGGTACCGGGGTAGGGCAAACCCGGGCAACAGCAAGAAGTCCGATGCGCAGGACGCCGAGCTGCTGGCGAACATCCTGCGTACCGATGCCCATCTGCACCGACCGTTGCCTGCGAACAGCGGCCCCGCCGAGGCCCTCGCCGTGCTGACCCGCGCGCAGCTGCGTTCGGTGTACACCCGGCAGCACCACGTCTTCCAGCTGCGCTCCCAGCTCCGCAACGTTCATCCGGCGGCACTGACTGCCTGGGCGCACCTTCCTGGCGGGATCCTGCGCGGCGAGGCCCGTGCTGTACTCGCACTCGCCCCAACGTCTGGTCATGCCGCTCGGCTGACGAAGAGGCAGATCTACAACGCTCTCGCCACCGGCGGCCGCACACGGCTCCTCGACGACCATGCGACCAGGCTTCGCGACCTGTTCCGCGCGCCGACGCTCCGGCAGGCCGTCGACATCGAATCGGCACTCGGCCAGTACGTTCTGACTCTCCTCGGGCTCGTCAACGAGTCAGTACGCGCCGTGAACGAGCTGACAGAGCAAGCCATCGCGCTGTTCGACCAGCATCCGCACGCGAGCGTCTACCGCTCGTTCCCCGGTGTGGGTGGGCTGACCGGAGCGCGGCTGCTGGGCGAGATCGGCGATGACCCGACCCGCTTCGCCTCAGCCAAGGGCCTTCGCGCCTACGCTGGCGCGAACCCGTTCACCTGGGCATCGGGCACCAGCCGCTCCGTACTGCACCGCAGGATCGCGGCCAACAAACGGCTCGCCGCGTTCGGGCACCACTGGGCGTTCTCGACGCTCACGCGGTCCCCCGGCTGCCGGGCCCATTACGACCGGCGGAGGCAGCAGGGCGAGCGACACACCGCGGCCCTGCGCAACCTGTACGGCAGACTCCTCAGCTGCCTCTACCACTGCCTCCAGCATGGCGTGGACTACCAGGAGGAAGTCGCGTGGCCGACGCCGAGCACCGAGTAGCGCGTGATCCGGCGGACGGGCGACCGGACCGGAAATGCCTGAAGATGCACCCCGGGCCGAAGAGCCCTTACGCGGGAATGGCACCCGGCCCGGCCGCCTCTCCGCCGGATCACGCGACATGTCCTTCGGTTACCGCTTCGGGCCTTGGTGGCGGTAAGCCTATTGTGGCCGTTCTGCGATCACCGGCGGCCGTCGAGGCGGCCGTCATCCATGCCCTTGGGCAGCAGGGCAAGTTGGTCCGGGTCAGCGAGTTCGGTGAGGCCGTGCACCGCGGCATCCATCCGGTCGGGGCTGTCCATTCCAGCCACCCATGTGACCATCTGCCCTTCCAGCTCCGGGTACTGGCCAACGTGGTGCACCCGTCCCTGTTCGTAGAGCTGGGCGATCGGCTCAGCTCGCAGGCGCTTGCCGACCTTCGCGGTCACTTCGAGGATCATCGGCATGAGGAGACCGCGGGTCTCGCCATCTCGCGCGAGTTGGTCCCAAGCCTGGGTAACAACTTGCCTCGCCATGTCGCCGCCGTAGTTGGACTCCACCACGATCGCGTCGGCCTGCAGTTCCATAGCGAGTCGGCAAGCGGTGACGCCCCAGTCGTTGGCTCCCATGTTGGCGGAGCGGTCGTCCAGGACGTACAGGTGGTCGTCGAAGCCAGCCGCCATGCCGATGACACCAGTCTCATCACCGACCAGGCTCTCGCCACCAGCGGGGTCGACGGCTACGACAACGCGGGCCATGTCGAGTCCGGCGAACGCGACCGGGGTGATGCGGTGCTGGTCGATCCAGGCGCGCTGCCAGACACCACCCTCCTGAGGGCGGGGCTTCTGCTGATACAACGACCACCAGACCCGTTCGCCGACGGCCCGGCGAATCTTCTCCAGCGCCTTCGCACCGTACCGGGCTGGCCACAGCGGCTCGCCGACTGCGCGGCCGAGCGCATCGTCGGGGCTGTCTGCAATCGCGGGTAGGTCGATGATGATCCAGTCCTCGGCTGTCTCGCTGGCGAGGATGCGCCCTGCAAGGTCGTCTTCGGACCATCGGGTCTGGATGACGATCACAGAGCCGCCGGGCTCGATGCGGGTGAGCAGCACGGACTGCCACCACTCCCAGAGGCGCCTGCGCATGGTGGGGGACTGGGCCTCTGCGTCGTCCTTGATCGGATCGTCGACGATCGCCAAATTGGCTCCCTTGCCGGTGAGTCCGCCGCCGACGCCGGCGCAGACGACTCCCCCTTCGTGGCCCGAGACGTCGAAGCGGTTCGCAGCCTTGGAGCCGGGGTGGAGGGTGATGCCGATCTGCTCGCCCCAGGTGGTGATGGCGTCCCGGATCCACCGCCCGTGGTCGTCCGCGAGTTCGGCGGAGTACGAGGCGATCATCACGCGGTGGTCTGGCTGCTGAAGCAGGTACCAGAGGGGCGCCCACCGGGCTGCGCGCCGACTCTTGCCGTGTCGCGGCGGCATGGTGAGGAGCAGGCGGATGGACTCGCCGGCTGCGATCCGCTGGAATGCGTGGTCGATGAGCGCCAGGTGCTCGGCCTGCATCTCGCGGCCGGCAGTCAGCACTGACGCGAGGGAGCCTGGGGAGCGGCGCATCGCCATGTCCCGTTCGACCTGGGCTAGCTCGGTGCGCAGCTTGGGCGAGGCTTTGGCGGCGATGGCGCGGCGCCGGTCAGCGGGAAGGGTCCGGTACTGGGCGAGGAGCTCGGCAGTGCCCGGCATCAGCGGTCCTCGCCTTCGGTTGCGGCGATGAGCTGCGCCAGCTCTGTCGAGGTGATGGCCTCCAGGGTGATCGGGCCTTCGTCTGGGCCGGACAACTCGGTTCGGCTTGGCTGGTCGATGCCGAGTAGCCGGGCGTCGCGCTCCAAGATCCGGACGGCACGGTCGATGGCGGGCAGGTCGCCGTCTTTGACCGCGCGACGGAACGCCACGAAGAAGAGCCTCTCCAGCCGCATGTGGTGGACCAGACGCAGCTCGTCGACGGACACGCCGAGGTCGGTGTGCCGCTCCTGGAGGGCGAGTTGGACGTCTTTGCAGGCGTATCGGATCAGCGCCGGGTCGTCCGGTGGCTCCTTGCCCTTGGCGTACAGGTCGGCCCCGTAGCCCTGCGGGTAGGCGATCCGGTCGGAGTTGATCGTCGGGTCAGCGGCGAGCTTGCGACCAATGGTGAGCCAGTCGACGCCGGCCAGCTGGAGTTCGATGGCGTCGGCGCGGCGCTGCGAGATGGCAGCGCGCTGCGCCTTGGTGGGGCGGGCCATGGCGCGGATCCTCCGTCCGGTGCGCCCCCGCGCCACCGCCCATGATCCCTTACTCGAGGTGCTCGCCGCTCAGCGGTGGTCGCAGTGGCCGGGGGCCAGCACGTGTGGACGTGGTGGCCCCCGGC
>NZ_JAIZ01000167.1:58398-73415 GCF_000710465.2 Kitasatospora sp. MBT63
GGCTCGTAGGGCGGCGGAGTAGGTGGTGCATCGGGTGCCTGGCGGTGCTCGCGGAGCCACCATGCGAACTGCCAGTTGCGGCAGGTGCTGTAGCGACGGAGGGTTCGGCGGGGCTCGGCTGCGGGGATGTTGTGCGGTCCCCAGCCTGTGATGGGGCGGGCCCCTGTGAGTCGGACTTGGAGCCCGGGGACCAGGGCGGGGCCTTCCCAGTGGTAGCCGGGGGCGGGTTCGAAGGCGAGGTGGGCGTTGGCTGCCCAGTGCCACGGCGTCGGGAGCGCGCAGAGGTACCAGGCGAGTGGCGGGTTCGCGGTGGGCAGTTGGACGGTTTGGAGTTTGGTGTGGGGGTGCACGGTGGGGCGGTCGGGTCGGCCGAAGGACTTCAGGCAGTGCTGGTCGAGCGCGACGTGGCGGATGCCGGCGAGCCACATGATGCCGTAGTCCTCACGTGCTCGTATTTCAACTTTGATTCGGTCTTCCACGACCGCCCCATTTCTTAATTCGCAGATCCGAGAGAATTCCTCTCCATTACCAATTTTATCAAGAATTCCACCAATTCCGAATGCTTGCCGTGTCGGAAGTCGTTCGGGTATGGCATGTTGAATTCCTCTTCGAACGCCTTCCGGTAGTCGGTTTCCGGGAGGGGCCGGGGGCCCTTGCAGACGGCCTTGAGGTTGGAGTCGGCTACGTCGCTGATCTTCACGTCCTTGAAGTAAGGCCGCAGCAGGGCTTCCAGGGTCTGCGGTGTGTGAAAGCGAAGCTTCTGCCACTTGCCCTGGACGAAGTTCATCTCGACGTTGTTCTCGTCCAGAAAGCTCATGTTGACGGCTCCGCCGGTGGTGGCCCGGCCGGCCTGCTCCATGCGGGTTTCCTTGGCGAGGCTGCGGGTGCCGATGTACACGGCTCCGTCGGCCGAGCAGAGTGCATTCACTGTGGCGAGGACCCAGTGCTGGTAGTCCGTGGTGGTGGTGGCGTTGATGACGGAGTCGAGGACCACTGCGTCGAACAGTCCGCCCGAGCGGAGCTCTCGGTGAAGGGCGCGGATCATGGCGACGACCTCGCGGATGTCGACCGCGTACTTGCCGGGCGCTGTCCGGTAGGGCTCGTAGTCGAGGACGGCGTAGCCCTTGCCGCGCAGCATCTTGGCGTAGTCGCCGTGGCCGGCGCCGAAGTCGATGACGCGCTGTTCGGGCTTGAGCCACGGGAGGACGAGCTTCTCCCAAGTCTCGGAGCCGTACGTGAGCCCGGTCTTGGCCTTGGAGCTTCGCTGGCGCAGCCGCTTGGGCTGCACGATGTGCTGGTTCCACACGGGGGCCTGGCCTTCGATGGCGGTCCAGTCGTAGACGCCGTACTCGCCCGTGAGGTCGGCGTGCAGCTGGGCTGCGTCGGGCGACGGGACGGTCCAGGCCAGCAGGTCGAACCGGTGCGCCGCCGCGACCACGGCGTATTCGGCGTTGAGGATGATGCGGCCCTGGTCGTCCATGACGATGGAGCCCCAGGGGCCGTGGCCGGCGCACATCTGGCCGATGGCGTTGACGAAGGCTGCGTTCTTCTGGTCGTCGACCTGGATGGACTGCCAGGGCACCCACGACCATCGGCCCATGTCGCCGGGCTCGGCGTGGACGATGCTGGCTTCGGTCTCGACCTTGTTGTGGAGGAGGTTGAATCGGATTTCGTCCTGGAGTCGGACGGTGGTGCCGAGCATGACCGCGGGGGTGTGCGTGATGCCGAGCGCCGTCATCCCCTTGGTCCGCTGGTGGCCTGCGACCAACGTCCCGTTGGCGTTGAGGATGACCGGCTTCACGATGCCGTGGCGGCGGATGCTGGCCTTGAGCCGTTCGAACGCCTCGGGGCTGAGGCGGCGCGGGTTGTAGTCGGCGGGACGCAGCTCGGCGAGTGGGTACGCCTCGTGGAAGGTGGTGGTAGGGATCGCGCTCACGCGGCGTCGACCTCCTTGTGGGCGTGCTGGAGGAGGTGCCAGCCGAAGCCGAGGTCGCCGTTGGTGTCCTCGATGAACTTGTCGTGCAGGGCGGAGAGGGCCTGGACTTCCTCGGCGGTGATCCGGACGCGGGTGGAGGACCACTGGAGGTAGCCCCACTGGAGGTAGTCGACGGTGGCCTTCTCGCCGGTTCCGGCGCCGTCGCTGGTGAGGTCGAGCAGGCCGGGCAGTTCGACGTCATCGAGGAGGGCGTCCAGGGCGTCCTGGTCGTAGCCGGTGCCGTCGAGGTCGGGCAGCTCGGCGAGGATGTCGGCGAGGAGTGCTGTGTCGTAGCCGGCGAGGTCGCTGGTTCGGTTGTCGACGATGACGATGCGGGCGGCTGCATCGTCGTCCACGTCGATCCAGGTCACCGCGATTCCGTCCCAGTCAAGTTCCTGGGCGGCCTTGAAGGTGTGGTTGCCCGCGAGGATCTCGTTCACCCGGCCGGTGAGGGTGCCGCGGTTGACGACGATCGCCCGGTACTGGCCGTTGACGGTCAGGGACTCGCGGATGGAGGCGAGGTCTCCGGTACGCGGGTTGCGGTGGTACGGGGTGAGGTCCGCGAGCGGGACCGCAAGGGGAAGGAGCTCGTCGGGGATGCGAGGAGGAGTCATTGGGCAGGTCCTCTGGTAGGCCGTTTCCCCGCGCCCTACTGGGGGTCAACCCTAGACGATGACCAGCCGGGTCCGTCGGCTGTCGGCGCTCTGGAGGGCGACCGGCAAGCGGCAGCGCCCCGCCGGTGTGGCGAGGCGCTGTGCGGCGGCCAGGGGCACCTAGTCGCTGGCGTTCTCGGCGCGAGCCTGCTCGGGGGTGATCGCTCCGGTGCACAGGCGCCGGATGAGGTCGCAGCGTCCGGCGTGGGCGAGGTCGGCGGCGAGGTTGAGCCGTTCGTAGAGGTCGTCGAGCTGGATGTCCGTGATGTTGCTGGCGGTTGGACGTTGCCCGGGGGGCTCTTTCGCTGCTGACTGGACGAGACGGTAGCCGGTCCTGCGGGGCCGTCCGGCCTTGGAGAGAGCGGTGGCGTGGAGCTGGCCGAGGAGGATGGGGCGGCGTCGGGGCGGCCCCCCGATGGTCTCGACTTCAGCTCGGTTCGGTCCAACGCTTACGACGCGGACTCGGCGGCCTTCGTCCAGGGGGTGGCAGGACTCGTATATCTGACCTTCGGTCACCGGTTGTTGCATCGGCACACCCCGTTCGGGAGGCACCAGGAGTCGCACGACTTGCACCAGATGGCGCCGGGGACCGGCGGGGTGCGTACGGGCTCGGTGTTGCTGGTGTCGGTCATGCTGCGGTCTCCGGATGTGCATGGGGATGGTCGTTGAGGGCTGCGAGGAGCTCGGCGCGGTGTTCGGCGGCTCGGGGGTCCGGCGTGGCCGGCGGTAGGCGCCAGGTGGCTCGCGGGGGTACCGGGCGGTTGCGCTCGGCGAGGATCAGGCGCAGTGGGCCGTATCGCTCGGTCATGAGCTGGGTGTAGAAGTCGGGGTCGGCTGCGCTGTCGCTGTTGTAGGTGGGTGGCACGTGAGTCCTTCGGGTACGCGAGGACCCGCCCCAGGAGTGGTGTGGGGCGGGTCCGGTTCGTGGGTGGTGCGGCGCCCTGCGGTGGTCCCGTGGGGGACCGGTGCCTGGCGGGTGGGGCGCGGGGGGGGGTTGCCGCCCGCCAGGCACGGTTGGTGAGGGCGCCGCTTCCACGGCGCTGTTGATCAGGGGCTCCGGATGGGGCGGTGTCCCTGACCAACAAGATGACCGTATCACTTCGCTAAGTTGTCGCCTACTTTTTCTCCAGGCTCCGATGCAGTGGTGCGCCGAATCCGAACCCGTCGAGCGGCTCGGTGCCGAGCTCGTCGGCGTTGCTGTCGAGGATGAACAGGCTGTCCTGCGCGGGCTTCGCCGAGCGTCCGAAGTCGGCGCCCGTCATCTGCGACCAGAGCCGTCCCGCACTGGCGTGCGGGGGCGGGGCCGCCGGCTGTCCGATGACCGGGAGGACCACGACCACCGTGTGCCACTTGGCGCCGACCGCGCGGAAGGTGTCGGCGGGGAGGGGCTCGATCGAGCCGCCGGACTCGTCGACGTGCTCGCGGAACTGGACGGCCGCGCGGTCGCTCCAGAAGGTGATCCCCTCGGACATGATGGCGACCAGCTTGCCGCCGGGCCTGACGAAGCCCTCGGCGTGGAGCACGTGGCGCAGGTCCTGGCGCTTGGCGAAGGGCGGGTTCATGACCACCGCGTCGTAGGCGGGGCGGCGGGGCCGCTTCAGGAAGTCCCCGGTGATCACCTCCCGGGCGTACCCGGCCTTTCGGATGAAGTCGGCGCTGGCGGGGTGGAGTTCCACGCAGTCCACGACGGCTCCTGCGGCTGCCATCTCGTAGGCGATGGCACCGTGGCCGGCGGACGGCTCAAGCGCCTGCTGACCATCACTCAGGCTGGCAAGCTCGACGAGCAGTTCAGCAATGTGCTGCGGGGTGGGGAAGAACTGGCGCTCGACCGTGACCTCGTGCGCGGTCTGCACTTGGTCGGCGGCCAGGAGGGCGGCGAGAGCTGGGGCGGCGCCGCCGGGGAGCACATGGGCCTGACGCCCTCGCTTCCACTGTCCGCCTACGGCGGCGAGCAGTGCATCGAGGCGCTTGTAGAGCCTGTGGTCGAGATCGGTCGGCAGACGCAGCTCCTCTCCGTGGGCGACCGCCTGCTCCAGGACGGTCCTGATCTCTTCGTCGATCTTCACTGCTTGCTCCTCCGGGGCGGGAAGGGGCGGCCCGGCCGGGCCGCCCCTTCGGTGGGTGTGGGTCAGGCGGTCTGGCCGTCGGTGGTCGCGGCCACGGGGCCGGCCTCGTGGCCAGCGGGCTGGTCCTCGGCCGAGGTCGGGGCGGGTGCGTCCTCGGCCTGGCCGTTGCCGGGCCCGGCCGGGGCCTCCGACTCCTCGGCCACCGGGGCGTCGCCGCCGACGGTCTGGGCGTCGTCCTCGCCCTTCGGGGATCCGGTCAGGTTCGGCGCGACCGCGTCGGGGTTGACTGCGATGGTGTGGGCCTCGGCGGCGGCCTTGGCCTGCCGGAGCTGGAACATGGCCTTCGAGACGGACTTGGCGACGCGGTCCAGCTGCGCCATGCGCGAGCCGATCTCGCCCTCCAGCGCGATGACGAGGTCAGGCAGCGACATGTTGCCGATCTCGTCCAGCTTCGTGATCATTCGCTCGATCTGGTCGAGCTGGGTCCGGGTTGCCTTCTTGTGGGCCGTGCGCTCGGCGCGCTGCTCCTCCGTCAGGTCCTCCAAGGCGAGGATGAAGGGCTGGTCCTGCTGCTGCTTCACCTGGAAGGTGAAGTGGACCAACTCGTTCTCGCTCGCGAACTCCCCGCGCGCCCACTTCGCCAGAACGGCCTGCTGGTTGGCCGGGGTGAGCTGGGAGATCTGCACTGCGGCCTGGGTGCCGATGGCGCCCTTGCTGACCTGCTCGGCGACCTGGGGAATCAGGTCCAGCAGCTTGAGCCGCAGGTTGACGAACTGGGTCGTCTTTCCGAAGTCGGCGGCCACGGTCTCCTTCGTCGCGCCCTCCTCCTCGTCCAGGATCTTCTGGAACGCGCGGGCCTCCTCCAGGGGCGTCATGTCCTCGCGGTTCAAGTTCTCGGCGACGGCGTCCTTGAAGCTGCGCAGGGTGTACGGGCCGTCGACGATCACCGCGTCGATGGTCTCCGCCTCGTTCATGTGGGCGGCTCGCCAGCGGCGCTCGCCCATGATGATCTCGTAGCCGCCGAGGCTGTCGTCCTGGCGGACGATGATCGGCTGGAGCTGGCCGCGCTCGGCCATGGAGGCTGCCAGCTCCATCAGGGCTGCGGTGTCGAAGTACTCGCGGGGCTGGCCCTCGTTGCGGTGGACGTCGGCGAGCTTGAGTGCGACGACCGCCTTGCCTGCGGCGGCGGCCTCGACGGCGGTCGCCTCGACCTCGACGGCCGCAGGGGCGGTCGGGACCGGCACTCGGGTCGCGACGGTGGGCTTGCGCGTCGCGGTGGTCTTGCGGGTGGTGCTGGTCTTGCGGGCCTCGGTCTTGACGGTCATTTCGGACTCCACTCCAAGAGGTTTCCGGGGACTTCCCCCCGTCCTTATGACTTAATTCTATACGCATAAGGGCGGTGGGGCAAGCCGGAATTTTGGAGTTTTCGCAGGTCAGATGGCCAGCGGGGTGCCCTGACAGCCAGTCAGCAGGCCGCGGCAGGGGCGCTGGCCGGGGCGACTGCGACCTCGATGGCGTCCTGCGCGACGACGGCGATGTGGCACAGGGCGCGAGCTGCTTCGTCCGCAGCAATCGCCTGACGTCCAGCCCTTTCGGCTTCCTGAAGGCGTGCCAACACCCTGGCGCGGTCGATCATCAGGACTTCCCCCTCGCGGCCACCGAGGACCGCGGATCGCCTACAGAGGATGCGCGCGCGACACAACGGCCGATCCACCAGCCTCGGCAAGGCACCCCCGAGCCGCCCATGATCGGCGACCTTCCGGTAGCTTGCATGGTGGTCTTGCAGGTTGTCAATGATCATTAACTTTCAAGGGATAGGGACGTCCGTGAAGCTCCAAGCCATGACAAGACGTTCGGGGCGCAGGTTCCGCTGATGCCCGCGGAACAGGCCCAGCCGGCCACCCCGCGCACCCTGGCGGCGAAGCTCGACCTCCTGCTTCGACGCCTCGCCATGCGGACCGGCCACACACCATCCGTGCGTGAGCTCGCAGCCCGGACGGCGCCCCCGGACGGCGGCGGACCAGCAATCTCCCACCCGGTCATCAACGACCTACTCAACGGTACGAAAACGAATCCCCCCTGTACTACGATCCAAGCGGTCGCTCAGGCGTTCGAGGCGCCCTCTGCGTACCTGCTGCCCGGGTGGAACGACCTGACGTCTCTCACCGTCTACCAGCAGGAGCAGCGCGCTCGCGAGGCGCTGCGGCTGGTCGCGGATCTCGACTCGGAGGCGCTGGACGAGCTGCTGGCGTCGGCACGAGAGATCCGGGAACGGCGCATGCCGGGCTCCCCGATGGTGCCTGAAGTGCCAGACGTGCCACCGCTTCCGCCGGAGCCCGCCAGGCCCGGCCGGCGCAGAGGAGGTCGGCGCAGCGATGCCGACATGGCGGCTCGGGCCGCCGACAACTGAGGAGGATGGACAACAGCATGGTGGACGCCCTGATCTTCGGGCTCTGCACGCTTGTCGGAGTCGGGGGAACCGCAGCAAACGCGCGGATCGCCTGGCAGCGCCGACATGAGGAGGACTACGGCATCTCGCGGTGGGCACGGACCGCCGCGTTCGCTGTGGTTACCTTCGGCGTGGCACTGGCGATACCGGCCCTCGCACACGCCGTAGAGACGCTGACCGGTGTCCACAACATTGCCAAGCTCGGTGCCCACCTCTGCGCCGTCGCCTGGTGTTGCAGCCTTCAGATCATGCTCGTCGACTGGGCGTACGAGCAGTGGGCGGTACCCACCCATGCCGGATACCGGGTGTTCCTCGGCTTCGGAGTCACCGCCGCGCTGATCCCTCTGTTCATCGCCGCCTCGGACGACGCGCCCACCATCCAGTACACGACCCGTTTCGCTGGCAATCACACGGTGCACGCCTACCTGCTCGTGTACCTGACGTACGTCGCCGTGACCTGTGCCGAACTGGTCTTCCTGTGCTTGAAGGCAGGCGCGATCAACCGGAAGGCGGGCCGCGGCCGGCAAGCCGTTGGCCTGAACGTCGCAGCGGTCGCGGCTCTCTTCGGCATGGCCTACGCGGCCAGCAAGGGCAGCTACCTGATCACGTACGCGATGGGCAGCCCCTGGCCGCTGGAGCTGGAGGAGAAGATCTCGCCCACCCTTTCGGGGATATCGATCATCCTGCTGATCGTCGGCCTGTCGATCTCCGCTACCGCGTTGCGCCACCGCTCGCCGGACCGGCGCACGGCGTTCGATCCCTCGGCGTAGCTGCCCGGCGCCGTTCACACTCCGCGTGTTCGTGAACGGCGCTGGTAGCTGTGGAGCGCCGCTTGGAAGTCCAACCGGGTCAGGTCCGGCCACAGGGCCGGGGAGAAGTACAGCTCACTCTGGAAGCCCTGCCAGGGGAGGAATCCGCTCAGGCGCTGCTCACCCGAAGTGCGAATCACCAGGTCCGGATCCGGCTGTCCGCTGGTGTACAGGTGTCTCGCTATATCCCTGTCGTCGAGCGCGTCAGCGATCTGGTCGCCGCTGTAGCCCCGCGCGGCCAGCTCTGCGACGGTGCGCCGGAATGCGCCGACCAGCTCCTCTCGGCCCCCGTACGCAACCGCCAAGTTCACCTGCATCGCCGTGGCGGAAGGCGCGTCGGTGGCAGCCACCCTTCTCATGACGCTGGCCGTCTGCTCGGGCAGCAGGTCGAAGTCCCCTATGGGGCGGACGTCCCAGCGGTTAGCTGCACGCAGGTCGGTCACGAGGTTCTCGATGATGCCGATGAGCGGCGCAAGTTCGGCGGCTGGTCGTTGAAGGTTCGCCACCGACAACAGCCAGAAGGTCACGACCTGAACGCCGCTGTCCTCACACCACTCCAGTACCTCGGCGACCTTGGCGGCCCCTGCCTGGTGCCCTTCAACGGTCGAAAGCCCTCGGGCCTTGGCCCAGCGGCGACTTCCGTCGACGATCACGCCGAGGTGTCTCAGCTGGGTTCTGGCGTCCGGCGCGGCGGCGCTCAGCAGGCCGTCGATGACTGCTTCCCCTTGCTCCGCCAGTGGAGAACCACGCGGCCCGGCTCGACGGTCCGGATGCCCTTGGCGGACGCGGGGAAGACCTCGATCTTGGTCAGCAGCAGAGACGTGATGCCGCGCTTGGACTTGCCAGGGGCGTCCTCCCACCAGGAGATCGCCTTGTCCACGTCGTCGATCCTCGGCGCCGCGATGGCCTGTTCGAGGAATCGCACACGGGCTTGGAGCTTCTTCGTCTCGGCCTTGGTCTGCCGCTCGACCTCGTGGAGGGTCGCCCGGCTGACCTTTTTGTCAAGGTAGTCGCTCGCGAGTTGCCCGGCCGCCGCCTTCAGCTCCTTGATACGGGCCTTGGCAGCGTCGGCTTCGACAGCCAGCTCCTGCCGGGCGGCCTCCAGAGCTGCCTGGGTACCAGGGAGCAGAAGTTCGGCGAGCACGTACTCACCGACGTGGCTCTCCAGTAGCTCCGCATCGATCCGGACCTTGCCGCACGTGGAGCGGTACCCCGGGGCATCGGAGTTGGAGCGAGCCGCCGTCAGCGGGTCCTGGTCGAGGCCGCAAACGCCCAGGCCGCCAGTGAAGGCGTAGTCGTAGGCGTCCTGCTTGGGTGCCGACGCCTCCTTCTCATCGAGTGCCCTGAGCGCAAGGAACTCCTCGGGCGTGATGATCGCAGGCTTGCCGGTCTCCGTCAGCTCACCGTCGGGGCCCTCTTCCAGTCCCGCGATGGCAGGAGTGCGCAGGAGCCGGCCCACCGTCATGGACACCCACTCGGCGCCGCGCGTCCCTCGGTAGCCCTGGGCGTTCATCCACTTGGCGATGTCGGCCTTGTTCGTGCCAGCGATGCGGCGGGAGACGGCCTGGCGGACAGGCGGAATCTCGGACTCGCGCAGTCGCGTGCCGTCGTTGTCGTCGAAGCCGTACTGCCTCGGCATGCCGCCCTACCTACCTGTTGGATCTGTGCCCCGATCCCCCTGTGGCGACAACTTCGCGTTAAGTTGCCGCCACTTCAGGATCAGTCCGGTCTTGCCTACCGGAGCACCGTTGGCAGCCCCAGAGCTTCCCGGAGGGACGCGGTGGGGACCTTCACTGTCGCGCCCAGCCTCAGCGTCTTCGCCGGAAACTGGCCCGCGCGGATCAGATCCATCGCCTTGTTGCGACCGATGCCGAACGCCCGAGCAGCCGTCTCCACGTTGACGATGGCTGGCAGTTCAAGCAGCTCACGAAGAGTCATCGCCTTCGACTCGACCGAGCTTGCCGGTGTTGCAGTTGTCATCAGCTGCCGCGTTTCTCCCCCGCGCACAACTGCTCCGCAGCATACGGCACCACCACCCAAGTAAGGCAAGATAAGACGATCTAGAGCCAGCAAGTGCACATGATCCGTTCACAAATACTGACTCTCAGCAACCGAATGACGCCAGGGGGGCGCATGAGCGTTGAGCAGATGTTCAAGGACATGACCTACAAGCGGTGCGCGTGCACCACGGCAGTCCTCGACGAGGAGGGGAACCCGGTAGTCGACGACGAGACCGGCGAGCCCAAGCTGCGCTACCTGGAGAAGACCTGCCCGCAGCTGACCCGCCCGAACCACGGGTCCTGGTACTACAGCTTCGAGGTCGAGCCCGGGGCGGACGGCAAACGCCGGCCGCGCGCCAAGAAGGGCCGATACCGCACCCAGGAGAAGGCCGCGACGGACGCCAAAGAGGCATGGAACCTCGCCCAACGTGGCGTGAACGTGGTCTCCACCGAGACGGTTGAGACGTTTCTTCGCCGCTGGATCAAGGCGAAGAAGCTGGAGCTGGCGAAGACCACCGCTCACGAGTACGAGCGAGACATCGACCTCTACCTCGCCCCTCACTTGGGGGCGGTGCGCCTGAACAAGCTCCGCACTGATCACGTCCAGGAGATGATCAACTGGTTCGAGGAGGAGAACGAGCGGCGCACAAAGCACCGCGAGAAGGTCGAGCGGCTGAAGAGCGCGTGTGCCACGGCGAACGGCGCCTGGCGGGCTGCGCCGAAGGCGGAGAAGGCCGAGAAGCGGGCGCTCTGGACGGCCGCCCGCGTCGAGTACGAGGCTGAGCGCAAGCAGGTCCGCCGCGTCACGGGCCCGAACACGCTGCAGAGCCTCAAGGCGACGCTGCGCTCAGCGTTGTCAGACGCGCTGAAGCAGGAGCTGGTGGCGAAGAACTACGCCGCGCTCGCGACGTGGCCCAAGCCCGTACCGGTCAAGCCGAAGCTTTGGACGCCGCAGAACGTCGCCCGGTGGCGGCGGACAGGCCAGAAGCCGTACCCGGTCATGGTCTGGACGGTGGATCAGACTGCCGAGTTCCTGGACTCGATTCGTGACGACCGACTGTTCTCCCTCTGGCATCTCATCATCTTCCGGGGCCTTCGCCGCGGGGAGGCCACTGCGCTCACCTGGGACGACATCGACCTCAAGCGCGGCATCGTCCACGTCAGTCACCAGTTGGTGTCGATCAACTACGAGGTGCACGAAGACACCCCAAAGGCCGACTCCGAGGGCGACGTCAGGCTCGACCAGGAGACGGTGCGCCTCCTCAAGCTGTGGCGCAAGACACAGCGAGCTGAGCGAAAGGAGTGGGAGCAGCAAGGTGCTTGGGTCGACGCTGGCGGCCGCATCTTTACGCAGGAGAACGGCGAGGGCTACCACCCGCAGCAGCTCTCCGACCGGTGGGAACGGCTGGTTGATCTGTCCGGGCTTCCTCCCGTAAGGCTGCACGACGGCCGGCATGCAGCCGCCTCGATCGCCTTCGCGTCCGGCCAGGACCCGAAGGTCGTGCAGGCCATGCTTCGCCACGCCTCGCGGCGAACCACCATGGACATCTATACAAACGTGATGCCCGAGATGGAACAGGCATCCGCCGAGGCGTCAGTCGCGCTTGTGGCCCTGGCGCTCGAACGGGTCCGCAGGGCCAAGGCCAAGAAGGCGAAGAAGAAGGGGAAGAAGCCGGTCGCAGCGTAGCCGCGAGGTTCGGGGAGTAGCGGGGCGCACGGCCCGGAGAGACGTCGGGAAGATGGGGTTCCCGGCCCTCGTTCCCAACTCGTTCCCATCGGCTCACGCCAGAGATCAAATCAGGGTCAGGTCTACACCTGTCACCTGTCTGTGTGCATGCAAAAGGCCAGGTCACGGGCTATGTGACCTGGCCTTTTTGCGAGCCGCCTATGGGATTCGAACCCATGACCTACGCATTACGAGACCAACAGGGATCGTGTTGCGTGGTGCCGCCCCGTGTCGTCTCGTGACATCTTGCCTGATCAGAGTATGTGCGGCAGGTTGGCCTGTGCTACCCCATGTTGCACCGTCCACCGGCGTCCGTCCACCGGCTGTCCACCGGGACAGCTCCCGGCGGCACCGGTGGACAGCCGGTGGACAGTCAGCGGGCGCTTGTCGGCACGCTACAAACCGGCCGAGGACGGTGCTGCTGTCGCCAGTATCTCGTCCAGCCAGTCAACCGCCCCCACTGCCACCCACCGAAGTACGCACTGTCGGCTCCCGAGTCAACGGATCGGGAGGGGAGGAATACGTCGTTCCTCTTGTTGATTGGTCTCTCCGTACGGTCGTGCGAAGGGGGCTGGGTGAGCGATCTCAAGGTGTTCCGGCTCGGGGCGGATGGCCAGGACGTGGAGCTGCGCAGCTCGACGGTGGCGCTGGAGGTGCAGTTGCAGCGCCGGGTGGAGGCGAGCATGGAGGCGATGCTCGGCATCCGGTTCCTGGCGTCGGAGTACCCGACCGGTCCGTGGCACCGTGGCCGGGTGGACTCGCTGGGCCTGGACGAGAACGGCGTGCCCGTCGTGATCGAGTTCAAGAAGGGCAACGACAGCGGAGTCGTCTCGCAGGCCGTCTCCTACCTCACCTGGGTGAAGAGCAGCCACCACGAGTTCGAGGCTCTCGTCAGGGAGAAGCTGGGGTCCGAGGCGGCCGAGTCCGTCGACTGGCGTGCGCCCCGGGCGCTGTGCATCGCGGCCGGGTTCTCACACCACGACCGGGTTGCCGTTGGTGACCTGGGTCGGCAGTGGCCGATCGAGCTGGTCCGCTACCGGATCTTCGACGGCGGGCTGCTGAGCCTGCAGCGGGTCGAGCCGGTCTCCGCCGCCGTCAGCCCGGGGGCCGGGCGCAGATCGACCACGCCTTCGGTGTCGGCGGCTGCCGCCGAGGTGGCCGAGCCGCCGGTCGTCGGTGACGTACCGGAGTGTCTCCGGGATCTGTACGGGGAGCTGGACGAGGTGCTCACCGCGTCGGGCGAGGTGGAGACCGTCGTTCTCAAGCACTACATCGCTTACCGGCGGCTGCAGAACGTGGCGAGCGTGATCTTCCGGCCTTCGGTTTCGCACCGGGTGATCCTGGTGTACCTGCGGCTGGACCCGGACACGGTGGAGCTGGAGGAGGGCTTCACGCGCGACATGCGCGGGATCGGGCACCTGGGCACCGGGGACCTGGAGGTGCGGATCGCCTCGGCGGCCGACCTCAAGAAGGCGGGACCGCTGATCGAGCGGGCGGTTCAGGCGGCCTGACGGAACGGCGAGGGCGGCTGGAGCTTCATGCTCCGGCCGCCCTTCTGTGTCTGCAGGTCGGTCGGTGCCGGCCGTTCGGCGGTCTCACGATCACGCCTCCGGTCCGGCGAGGACGAAGTCGTCCTGCGTCAGTTCGGCGCGCAGGCGCTGTTCGGCGACGTCGGCGTAGTGCGGCGAGAGTTCGGTACCGACGAATCGCCGGCCTTCGCGTAGGGCGGCGACGCCGGTCGAGCCGCTGCCGGTGAACGGGTCGAGGACCACGCCGTTCTCGGGGCAGATCTGGACGAGCTGCTGCATGATCTCCAGCGGCTTCTGGGTGATGTGGACCCGGTCCTTGCGGGGCTGGCTCGCGATGAAGTGGCCGGGCAGGTAGAGGTCCCGGCTGTTGTCGAGGGTGCCCTTGACGCCCCAGATGATGAACTCCGCGCTCTGCTTGAAGCCGCCCTTACGCGGACGGCTGGCGGGCTTGATCCAGGGGATGGTGCCCTGCCACGTCCACCCGGCCATCTGCAGCGCGTCGCTGGTGGTGGGCTCCTGTCGCCAGTCGGAGAAGACCATCGCCACCGAGTGCTCGGTGCTCGCCCGGTACGCCTCGGTCAGCAGCTCGGTGAGCCAGGACCGGTAGGAGCGCTGGTCGCGGTTCTCGCCGGGGAACGTCTTCAGGTCGTGGGCGCTGTTGCTGGTCACGTACTTGGCGCGGGCGTCACGGCTGGTTCGCTCGGAACTGGTCCGGCCGCCCGAGTTGTACGGCGGGTCGGTGATCACCGCGTTGACGCTCTCGTCGGGCAGGGACTTCAGGACGGTGAGAGCGTCGCCTCGGTGCAGCTTGTAGCTCATGGGTTCTTCCTTCAGGGCGTGGTTGGGCCCGCTCCGGGCGGCGCCCGGCGGCAGCCGCCGGGAGCGGGGATGTCGAGGAAGGTAGCGGCGATCGGCGGCCGGACCTAACGAGCGGCGACGCAGGTGGGGGCCTGGTCGGGGGTCGTTTGGTGCGGCCGACTTTCGCGTCTACTGTCTCGCCATGCCAACCGGGCAGCAGGCCGAACGGGCCTGGTCCCGGGGCGTGTTGCCCTGTGCTGCCCTGTGTTGCTCTGTCTCGCGGAGTAACGCCGGGGCGGCACCTTCCTTCCCCCGATTCCGAGGAGCGCCTTCGTGTTCCGGCTGAGATTACGAGCGCGGCTGGCTGCCGCGCGTGACCCGAGACCGGCGTCCGGGAGCTACCAACTCCCCTGACCCGGGCCCGCCCTGAGCGAGGGCGGTTTCACAACCGGCGCGGTGCCGGTGACTTCTTCGCACGAGAGTCCGGCACCGCGCCCTCCTACGAATCCCGCAAGGAGCCGCTGCGATGCAGCATGCCCTGGCACACCCGTGCCCTCATCGTCCCCCGCCAACTGCCCTGTACCGCTTCGGCGATCGGCGGCGGCCGTGAAGAAGACCGCTGGCACACTCCTCGGCGTCCTCGCCTGCGGCCCGCTGATGCTGGCCCTGCCGGTGGTGATCGTCGGCGCGGGCAACGCGTCGGCGTCCGCCTGTCCGACCGGCGGCGGTGCACAGGCTGTGGACAGTTCCGCCGTCGCGGCTCAGGTGGAGTCGATACTCAAGGGCTCGAGCCCGCTGTCGGCGCCGAACGTGGCCGGCCTGGACAAGCCGGACGAGCAGATCCCGAACGCCAAGACGATCCAGGCCACCGGTGTGGCGATGCACATCCCCGTCCGCGGGCAGATCGTCGCCCTGGCAACAGCCCTCCAGGAGAGCGGACTTCGGAACATCAACTACGGGGACCGCGATTCGCTGGGCCTGTTCCAGCAGCGGCCCTCGCAGGGCTGGGGCA
>NZ_JAIZ01000167.1:73425-102278 GCF_000710465.2 Kitasatospora sp. MBT63
ACCGGCGCAGATCATGCAGCCGGTGTACGCCTCGACGAAGTTCTACGAGGCGCTCAACCAGGTCAGCGGTTGGCAGTCGATGACCGTCACCCAGGCCGCCCAGGCGGTGCAGCGCTCGGGCTATCCGGACGCCTACGCCAAGTGGGAGCCCCTGGCGACCGCCCTGCAGAAGGCGATCGAGCCGCTGCTCTCCCCCACCGGCACCGCCCCGCCGCCCGGGGGGAGCCCGACACCGGCGCCGACTCCTTCGGGCACGGCCACCGCGAGCCCCTCGCCGAGCACCGGCGGCTGCGGAACCTCGACGGGCGGCGACGGCACCAACTTCGGGACCATCCCGGCGGGCTCGCTCCCGGCCGGGTACACGATTCCGACCGACGCCCCCCAGCAGGTCCAGACGGCAATCAGGTGGGCGCTCGGCCAACTGGGCACCCCGTACCAGTGGGGCGGGACGTGCGAGAACTCGCACGGGCCGGACCCCATGGGCCGATGCGACTGCTCCTCGCTGATGCAGATGGCCTACAAGGCCGCCGGCGTCTCCCTGGAGCGGACCACCTACGACCAGGTCAAGCAGGGCACGGCCGTCTCGGCGGACGCCCTCAAGCCCGGTGACCTGCTCTTCACCCGGGGCACCGCCGCCGTGCCGGAACACGTCGGGATGTTCATCGGCTCGGGGCTCGTCGCGCAGGCCCCGCACACGGGTGACGTGGTCAAGATCTCGACGCTCGCCGAATGGCGACCGGAGATCCTCGCGGCCCGCCGCGTCGTCTGACCGGCACTTCTCCCCCCTCCCTCTCCTCCCCTCCCGGGCTGCCTTCGCATGCCCATATTCGAACTGGAGTTCCCATGTTTCTCGCGGACGCAGCCACGCAGCTCGCCTTCGACCCCGGCATCACCCCGAACGAGGGCGGCCTGCCCGGCCTTTCGGTGCTCAAGCAGGTGATGGGCTCGCTCAACCTCTTCGGCATCATCGCGATCGTCGGGGCGCTCGCTGTCAGCGCCGGCGTCTGGGCCTGGGGTCACCACTCCGGCGGCCACCAGGCCGAGGCCAACGGCAAGAAGGGCGTACTGGTCAGCGCGGGCGCCGCTCTGTTGATCGGTGCGGCGAACGGAATCGTGGCCTTCTTCTCGGGCCTTGGCGGCCAGGTCCACTGATGCAGAATCGTTCCTTCACTCGTGAAGGCGTGTCCGGCGGCGCATCGCGCGTGCGCCGCCGGGCGCTGCTCGGCCTCGTGGTCCTGGTGGCCCTCGTCGTCCTGGCCGGCGCGCTCGCCTTCTTCACCCGCGGCACCCGCCCCGCAGCCAACCCTGTCTCCCCGGTGGCCAGTTCGCCCTCATCCGCCAGCGCTTCACCGTCGGCATCGCCTACGGGTGGTGCCGGGTCGGTTCCGGCGCCGCCATCGACGCACAATCCGATCGCCTACGCGAAGGCTGCGGCGGTGGCGCTGTGGTCGTACGACACCCGCTCGTACTCGCAGCCGGAGCTGGTGGCCGGCCTCCACCGGTGGCTGACGGCCGAGGGGAATTACGCGGACGCCAGCTCGGTGGACCGCCTGGTGCCCTCGCCGCTGCTGTGGGGACGGATGGCCGACTCCGGCCAGCTCGCCACCGCGACCGCGGACGAGGCGCACTTCCCGGACACGTTCACCAGGGCGCTGCAGGCCGATCCGGGGGCGATCAAGCAGGCGTACATCTACGCCGTCACCGTCACCGGCAAGCAGTCGATCTCCTGGAACGGTGCCCCGCAGGGCGGGGCCGAGGACCGCTCGTCCACCCTCGCCGTCCAGTGCCGCCCCGACCGTCCCTGCTCTCTGGTCGGCGTGCTGCCGACCGTCTCGCCCTAACCCCAGGAAGGAGGTTCCCCCATGGGTGTCTGCGACGTCCCCATGATCAGCCAGGTCTGCGACGCGGTCGACGCGATCAACTTCGTCTCCGATCCGGGCAAGAGCATCACTGACGGCATCGGTGCGTGGATCACCAAGTCGATGACGGAGCTGGCGACCAGCGCCGTCAACCTCGCCTCGAAGGCGGTCAACCAGACCACCGGCATCGACCTCAACGCCGGTTGGTTCCGGCAGAACTACGAGCTGATCCTGCCGATCGGCCTGATCCTCACGGTCGGCACGTTCTGCGCGCAGCTGATCCTCGCCGCCTGGCGCCGCGACGACCGGGCGCTGGCCCGCGCGGCCTGGGGCACCATGACCGGCGTCCTGTTCTCCTTCTGCGCGATCTCCTTCACCTCGGTTGCGGTGACGGTCGTCGACGCGCTGTCCGACAGCCTGTTCAAGGCCGCCGGAACCACGTTGGAGGACGCGATCCGGCGGATCATCAAGGTCTCCGAACTCGGCGCCATGTACGGGCTCGGCTGGACGATCCCATCCCTGGTGGCCATCGGGTGCGCGATCGGCGCGTTCCTCTACTGGGGCACGATGGTCGCCCGCAAGGTCGGCATCCTGGTCCTGGTCGTCCTCGCGAGCTTCGCCGGTGCCGGCGGAGGCTGGGAGGTCGCGCAGCGCTGGCGGCGCGGCTGGATCGAGGCCACCGCCACCCTGGTGGCGTCGAAGCTCCTGATGACCATCGTGTTCATCACCGGCATCTCCGCGATCGGCAACTCGAACGCCAAGGACGGGATGAGCGCCCTCTCCGACGCCATGGCCGGTGTCGTGATCATGGTGCTCGTGCTGCTGTGCCCGTACGCCTGCTACAAGTTCATCCACTGGGCGACCGATGGCTCGGGCCACGACGACATGCACCGCACCGGCGTCGCCGGTGTCGCGGTGGCGGCCGGGGCGGCGAAGACCGCCGCCGGCCTCGCGATGCAGATGGGCACCGGTGTCCCGGCCCCGCAGGGCCCCGGCAAGGTCCCCGGGATGGACGGCGGCGGTGCCTCCTCCGGCATCGACCCGACCGGGCGTATCAGCAAGGAAGGCATCGACGCCGGCCCCGCGCAGCAGCCGACGAAGTTTCGCTTCGGCGAGGACCCGGCCGCACCCGGCGACCGCGGGCGCGCCCTGGTCACCCGGCCCGGCATCCCGGCCCTGATCAGCCGGGCCGCACCCGGCTCAGGTGGTGGGCAGCCGTCGTCCGGCGGCGGCCAGGACGGAGCCGCAGCCCAGCCTGCCACTCCGGCCGCTCCGGAGCTGTCGACGACCCCGGCCGCACCCTCGCCCTCGGCGCCGAGTCCGGCCCCCTCGGTCCCGGCACCGCCCGCACCGGCAGCCTCCGGACCGCCCCCGGCCGGAGCACCGGCCCGGTTCGTCTTCCCGAACCGGCCCACCCCGCCCGGTTCCTGACCGGCACCCCACACCCGGGGTGGGCGGCAGCCCGCCGCCCACCCCGGGCCCCGCCTCCGAGCCCCCGGAAGGAGCCCTGCGATGACGTCCAGAAGAGCACCGCGTCCCCGCCCGCCGCCCGCATGCTCACTCCCTCTGGAATCCCGATGTCCTCTTCGACGCCCGACGCCACCCCTGCGTCCGTCAAGTTCCCCCACCGCTCCAAGCGCGGCATCCTGCTCGGCCTGAGCGCGCCGCAGCTGATCGCCTGCGCCACCACCGGCCTGCTGCTGCTTGCCGTGCTCACCACCCGGGGCGTCACCGGCGCCCTGCAGCTCATACCCCTGTGGGCCGCTGTCGCCGCCCTGGTGTTCATCCGCTACCGGGGCCGCACCCTCGCCGACTGGGCACCGATCGCCGCCCGCTACGGCCTGCGGCGGCTGCGCGGACAGCTGGTCTGGCTCGTCCGCCCCTCCTCTCGCCCGGTGCGCGAGGGTCTGCTCCACCTGCCCGGAAGCGCGGCCAGCCTGCGCGTGGTCACCGCCCCGGACCGCCGCTACGGCGCCGTCCACGACCCGCACGCCGGCACCCTCACCGCGATCGTCAAGGTCAGCAGCCGCGCCTACGCTCTCCTCGACCCCGGCACCCAGAGCGCCAACGTCAACGGCTGGGGGCGTGCTCTCGCGGCGCTCGCCCGCACCGGCCAGGTCGCCCGTATCCAGGTGGTGGAGCGGACCGTCCCGGACACCGGCGACGCGCTTCGCCGTTACTGGGAGGAGCACGGCCACCCCGACGCGCCGCTCGCGGGCGAGCTGTACGGGGAGCTGATCCGGGGCGCCGGTCCGGCGGCCGTCCCTCACGAGGCGTACGTCGCCGTGGCCATGGACTTCAAGGCGGCGCGACGGCTGATCAACCAGGCCGGTGGCGGCCTGACCGGCGGCTTCGCGGTCCTGGCCCAGCTCACCTCCGCGTTCGAGCAGTCCGCCCGCACCGCCGGCCTCAACCCGACCGGCTGGCTCAACGCCGAAGAGATCGCCGCCGTCGCCCGTACCGCCTACGACCCGAAGTCCCGTGCCGCGCTGGACCGCTGGTCCGAGGACGGGCGCCCGGCCGCCGACCCCGCCGCCGCCGGCCCGGTGGTCGTGGTGGAGAAGGCCGACCACATCTCGACCGACTCCGCCCACCACACCACCTACTGGGTTGAGAACTGGCCCAGGACGCAGGTCAACCCCGGCTTCCTGCACCAGCTCATGTTCGCCTCCGGTGTTCGCCGCACCGTCTCCTTGGCCTACGAGCCGAAGGACCTGGACTCGGCAATGCGCGATGTCCGCCGCAAGAAGGCGTCGGTGATCGCGGACTCGGCCGAGCGTGCCCGCAAGGGCCAGGTGGCCAGCGAGGCCGACTCGGTGGAGTACCAGGACATCCAGGATCGCGAGCGGCAGCTGATCGCCGGCCATGCCGACGTGGCCCTCACCGGGCTGCTGACCGTCTCCGCCGATACGGAGGACGAACTGCGCTCCGCCTGCGCCGTGGTGGAGACCGCGGCCGTGGGCGCCCAGCTCGATCTTCGCCCGCTCACCTGGCAGCAGGCCGAGGCGTTCACCGCCTCCGCACTGCCGTTCGCCCTCGCCGCTTGATGCCGGCCCGCCCTCCCTCTGAAAGAGCACCCTGATGCCGGCCACCACCCCCGTCGCGCAGGACTTCGTCCCGTACGCGACCGCCGCGATCGACTTCCACCGCGCGCTCAACGTCCCGACCGGCCCGCTGGTCGCCTCCCGCGCCGAACTCGACTGCCTGCACGAGCACTTGGTCTCGCTCCACGGCCTCCTTGACGCCCACGCCCAGCGCACCTCCCCGCTGCTGCCAGCCGAGGGCGACCACCTCAAGGCCGCCCGCACCCGCCTGTGGCAGGCCGCCGACCACCTCCACGCCGCCTACCACGCCTCACCCCGGCCCGGCAGCGGAGAGGTCCCCGGCCCCGACGCGTGCCGCGCCCGCCTTCCCGAGGGCGCGCCGGAGCTGAGCATCTGCCGCCGCCACCAGGAGACCGCGCAGCTGGTGCGCCGCCGCACCACCCCTGCCGACCTGCACGCCCCGTTCACCGGCCTCGTCCGCCGCTGACCTGCACCCCGGAATCCGTGATCATGCCCAGGAACCGCGCCACCGCCTCCCACCTGTTCGTCCCGCGCAAGACCAGCCGAGCCGACCGGCGCTCCGCCCGTGCCGGGTTCGCCGAAGCCCGCACCAAGGCCCGCCTCGCCACCCTCCCCACCGTGCGGCGCGAGCGCGAGAGCACCGACCCCGAACTGCGGCCCGTCTACCCGGTCTCCGGCCGCCCCGGTCCCGCTTCCGCCCGTGGCGGCAAGCTCCGCCTTCCCAAGCACCGCATGACCACCGCCGTCGCCGGCGGGGCCTACCCCTTCCTCGCGGAGGCCGGCCTCGGCGCCGAAGGGATCTTCATCGGCCGAGACCTGCACGCCGAAGGCTCGTTCTGCTACGACCCCTTCGCCCTCTACAACTCCGGCCGAATAGAGGGGTTCACGAACCCGAACGGGATCCTGTGCGGCATCATCGGCATGGGCAAGAGCGCGCTCGCCAAGTCCATCGCGACCCGTGCCATCGCTCACGGATACAAGATCTACATCCCGTCCGACCCGAAGGGTGAGTGGTCGGGCCTGGCCGAGGCCCTCGGCGGCCAGACGATCGCGCTCGGCCCTGGCCTGCCTGGGAAGTTGAACCCGCTGGACGCGCCGCAGCGTCCGGACGGGGTGAGCGAGGAGGACTGGACCAGCGAGGTCCGCAAGCGCAGGCTCCTGCTGCTGGCCAGCCTCGCGGCCACCGTGCTCAAGCGCGATCTGCTGCCGATGGAGCACACGGGCCTGGACGTCGCGCTCGATCTGGCCGTCGCCGACGCCGAGGCGACGGGCACGGTGCCGCTGCTCGGCGATATCGCCCAGGCTCTCGGCCGACCTGAGCGCCTGGATGCCGCCCTCGGCGACCAGGCCGGCAGCCTCGGCCACGCCATCGACGACCTCGCCCACGCTCTGCGCCGCCTGGTCCACGGCGACTTGTCCGGCATGTTCGACGCGCCGTCCACCGTGACGTTCGACCCGGACGCACCGATGCTCTCGATCGACCTCTCCCGGCTCGGCAGCAGCGGCGACGACACGGCCCTGGTGCTGGCCATGACGTGTGCGAGCGCGTGGATGGAGTCCGCCCTCGCGGACCCCGCCGGCGGTCGCCGGTGGGTGATCTACGACGAGGCGTGGCGGATCATGCGGCACGTCGGCCTGCTGGAACGGATGCAGCAGCAGTGGAAGCTGTCCCGAGGCTTGGGCATCGCCAACCTGCTGATCCTGCACCGCCTTTCGGATCTGCTGTCCGCAGGCGACGCCGGATCGCGCGGGCGAGTCCTCGCGGAGGGACTCCTGGCTGACTGCAGCACCCGGATCATCTACCGCCAGGAACCGGACCAGATCCCCGCCGCCATGGCCCTGCTCGGCCTCACCGGCGTCGAGGCCCAGGCCATTGCCGCCCTCACTCGCGGCCGGGGCCTGTGGAAGGTCGCCAGCCTGAGCTTCATCGTGCAGCACCTCCTCCACTCCAGGGAGAAGCAGCTGTACGACACCGACTTCCGCATGGCCGCTTGACCGGCCCGACTTCAGGAATCCTGAACCCGAGTGTCTACCAACGACGTTGTGTCCTACCTCGACCACGCCCATCTTATGGCGGCCGACTTCACGGAGTTCGAGCAGCTGGTCGCCGCCCGCCCCGACCAGCGCCCCGCCCTTCACGCCAACTGGCACCCCGTCCTGACCTCCACCCAGCGCGACGGCGCACAGTGGATGTCCTCCTCCGCCGTGTTCAAGCCCTGCGACGCCCGCGTCGACACCGAACTCAGCGAGGAGACGTACGTACGGGTGTACTTCGACGAGGACGGCCGGGCACTGCCCGACCGGCCCCGCCGCCCCGTGCCCGTTCCGCCGCTGGCCGCCGAGCTGGCCGAGCACCTGCCCGGGTGGTCCGTCCAGCCCTGTCCCCTCAACCCCGGCCGGGATCTCGTCGAACTGCGCGAGCGGCTCTGGGGTGGAGGTCCAGCGCCCTGGGACAGCGTCTCGCCTCCGCACACCGCCCTGCTCCTCGCCGGCCCCGGCGGTGAGCGGTTCCTCGCCGTGAGGCCACGCCCCGGCCACGAGCTGGTGGTCCGCGCTGCCCGGCCCGACGACGATTCCGACAGCCTCCTCGGCGGCATGAAGCCCCCGGCCCGCATCGTGTTCCCCACCGACGCGACGCCGGCCACGGTGGCGGCCGATGTCCGGGACCGCCTCGCGCCCGGCTACCGGCAGGCCGCCTGGCAGGCGCGGACGAACGCCTTCACCTTCGCCGCCGAGGGCCTGCAGCGACTGAGCACCGCCTACATCCCCGGAACCGACATGCCTTGGAGCCGCCGTGGGGAGGCCGGCTCCTTCGAATCCGAGGCCGGCCGCAACCGGGCCGCCTGGCGCTACATCACCACGCTCACCGGCCAGGGCCCGCACCTCGTGGCCGGCATACGGGCAACTGCCCGCGTCGAGGACCACCTCGACCCCGCCACCGGCCCCGCCCTGCGACGGCTCGGCGAATCCGAGAGGGCACTCGGGCGGCTCCGGGAGATCCGGGAGGGCTGGCAGGACGCCATGGACTGCATCCTCCCCGGGCACCCCAAGGCCCAGCAGGTCCTCGACCGCGGCGAAGACCTGCGCAACCAGGAGGCGTGGCAGGCCGCCGCACCGCTCAGGGACGGCCCGCTTCCCGCGCTCGCCGCGCACGTCGCTCCCAGGGCCGCCCTGCCCGTGCCGGACCGCGAGCAGCAGGTCAAGGCCGCGCTCGCCCGCACCGGCCATCCCCGAGGCGACTTCGCGGTGGCGCCTGCTCCGCCCCTCCCGCCGGTTCTCGGCACACCCCGCCGCACGCGGTGACCGCCTACCACCGCTTCGCAGCCGGACCAAGTCCCCGGTCCCCGGCATCATCAGCGCCCCACCTCCAGCGCCCCGGGGCGCGCACCCCCAGGAGCACGCCATGCAACCCTCTGATCTGACCGTCCTGTTCACCGAGAACGCCTTCGGTGTCACCGCTCACATCTACGGCCCGGACACCCTGACCGACCGTAACGCCACCGGTCCGGCCCGGCGCTATCTCCCTGTCACCCGTCCCCTCGCGCAGCGGGGCCTTGAGACCGGAGTCGACTTCGGGGCGGACGACTACATCGTTGACGCGGGTCTGCCTGACGGCAGCCGCCTCGTGATCTCGCCGGAGCAGTCCGGCCATGCGGACGATGCCCTGCCGGACTGGCTGGCGACTCATCACTCCAGCCCCGACGACCCGGATCTGTTCGAAGTCGTCTACGACAGCAGGCTGGACGGGCCCGACGCCCGCAACGGGGGAAGCGTGCCCAAGCTGCTCGCCGCCGTCGACGAGCATCTCGACGGCCTCGGCGTGCCGTCCCGCCAGCAGGTCCAGGCCGTACGCGAAGGCGCCGAGTCCGCACTCCACCGCGCCGGGTTCATCCCCGTCGTCCGCATCCACGAGACCCACCACCGGCTTCCCGCCGCCATGGTCGGCCCCGGCGAGCGCCGGGTCACCGTCACACGGGCCGTCGACTACCTGCGCTCCGCCGGCTACGGCTTCACCTGCCCGGCGGACCTGATCGACCACAGCCTTCCGCCGGCGCTGCCCCCGGCCCGGTCGCTGGCTCAGGTCAGCAAGACCATCGCCGAGGCCGGCCACACCCGGGATGCGGTCGAGGCGCTGAGCGAGCTGACCGCACCCGGTGACGGCGTCCTCGACCAGGTCGTCGGCGCACTCCACCAGACCGCCTCCTGGTGGGAGGGGCTGGGCGGCGCCTCCGATCCGCACTACGCGGCCCGCCTGCGCTACATCGCGGACCAGGCGGACGGCTACGTGCGGGAGATCCGGGCGATGCGAGGCGACCTCGCCGACCGGCACACCGCCCACCCCGGGCGACCCCGGTCCGCAGCCCAGGTCACGGCCGCTGGCCTCGACGCCCGGGTGCTCGCCGCGCTCGCCACCTCCCCCGCCTCCACGCGAACCCTCACCGGCCACCCGGCCGAAGCGGTCCTCGCCTCCCCCGTCTCCGCCGTCCGCGCCGCCGGGCCGCGCCGCTGAACCCCTGTCCCGGAAGGAAGACCGCCATGCCCCGCCGCTGCAGACCCGCGCCCCAACCGCCGGTCCACCGTCCGAACCAGCACCGCGGAGCCCCACCGTGCCTACCGCCGCACCCACCCAGCTGCCCGACGTCGCCATCGGGCACCACCCGACACACGGCATCGTCGCCTCCCTGCCCACCCAGAACGCCGCCGCCCACTGGTTCCTGGAGCGCCTCGACTTCCAGCAACTACCCGGCAACCCGAAGCTCTTCACGCTCACCGACCAGCACCGCGAACCCCGCGAGCGCGCCGCCTGGGCCGCCAAGCTCCTCACCGGCGCCGGCTACCAGATCGACACCGACATGGCACTCGCCCCCAACGAGAAGACCGGCACGCGGGAACAGGCCCACGCCCGGCTGCCCGCGACCGAACCGGTGCCGGACACCGGTCCGGACGTCGCCTTCGCCGAGCATCCGCAGCTCGGTGTCGTCGCTGCCACTGACGACACCGTCAACGCGGTCGAGCGCGGTGGTCAGATCCTCGAAGCCCACGGCTGGCGGTTCAACCACGTGCTCGACGTCTACACACTGCCGGTCACCGTCGACCGGGGCGAGTCGCTGGAGCGCATGGCCTCCGCCACCGCCGCCATGCACCGCGCAGGCGACCTGCAGGTTGCGGTCCAGCCGCGTCTGGCCGAGGACCTCGCCGCCTGCCGTGCACCGGCCCAGCAGGCTTTCACCACGCACAAGTTCCGCGCCAACGAGGCTTCGCTCAAGGCAACCACCGCCGTGTCGACCGCTGTCGCCGTGATCCCGCCGCCGGCGGCGGTCGACCCGCGCATCGCCTTCGCCCGTTCCCGCTGACCACCCCAACCCCCACCCCTACCAAGGAGAAGAGCACATGGCTGTGAAGAAGGTCTGGCAGATCACCCACTCGTGCGGGCACCAGGCGGCCAGGGATCTTGGTGACCGTCCGGCCGACCGCCGGGCCGGCTTCGCCGACTGGCTCGCCAAGCAGGAGTGCACCGACTGCTGGCGCGCCGCGAAGGACGGCGACGAGGCCGAGAAGGCTGCGTGGCTGCAGGCCAAGCGGTCCGCCGAGCAGGCGGAGTCGGAAGCCTGGTCCGAGCAGTTCCGGATGCCGCCGCTGGAGGGCACCGAGAAGGGGATCGCCTGGGGCGTGCGCTGCCGCCACCAGGTCCTCGCCGCCGCGTACGCCGCGCTCGTCGTCGACTCCGGCATGCCGGAGCCCGAGTGGGAGCGGATCGAGGACCGGGCACGCACGATCACCCGCGCCGGCTGGTGGATCGACCAGCGCACCTCCGGACCGGGCGACCTGGAGGAGCTGCTGGAGGCCGCCGTGGACGCCGACCGGCCGACCGAGAACCCCTTCATGTGACCTGCCGGCGCGCTGCCCGGAGCAGGGCACCGGCCCCAACTCCCACCGCCGTAGAACGATTCGGAACACACCTCCATGGCTACCTACCCGCTGCAGTGCACCGTCCGGCGCACCGAGAGCACCCTCGACCTGCTGAACGCGTTGGACGCGCTCAACGACGACCCCGACTTCGAGCCGAGCCTGTTCGCTACGTGGTCGCCCGGTCCGCCCGATCAGCAGGTCTACGACCTGCGGGACCTGGCGGCGCTGCTGGACGAACCGCGGGCGCTTCGCAAGCCCCGCACCGGCCACACCCCCTCCCCGCGCCTGACCTGGCACTGCTCGATACGCAGCACCACCCAGTCCGGCCTCAGCGAGGATCACTGGTGGGACCTGCTGCTGCAGGTGCTCAATGCCACCGGCATCCAGCCGCAGAACGATCCCAACTCCTGCCGCTGGCTGGCTGTGCGCTCCACCGCCGACAGGCTCGACATCGTCGCCACCGTCATCCGCCAGGACGGCAGCTGGGCCCGGCTGCACAACGACGAGCGATTCGCCCAGTACGCCTGCGAGCGCTTCGCTGCTGACCACAAGATCAACTCGCCGAAGCCGCTCGGCTAGGACTGTTGGACGGCCCGGCCGGAGCGCGGCTTCTACCACCGATCTCCGGCCGGGCCAAACCTCCGATCCTGCGGACTCTGTCCTCGTCAGCCCGCTCGCCGGGCCCCGCCGCCCGTCCGAGAAGGGGACGCCGTGATCGCCCACCTGCAGCGCGCAACCACCACGGCCGCGCTGATTCCCGCCCTGTACGGCCTGGACGAGCCTGGCGACCGGCTGCGTCCCCGGCTGATCGGCGCCGACTACCGGGGCGCCGACAAGCAACTGCCTCTGTTCGGTGACCCGCAGGAGGTCCTCGGCGGCGGTGTGCTGGACGCCCCCGCTCTGCGGATCGGCTCCCGGGCGCCTGCGCGCCCCGTGTGGATGTGCTCGGTGCGCTCCGACCCGCGTCACCCGGACCTGAGCGACGCCCAGTGGACCGATGTCACCCGGCGCCTGGTCACCGCGACCGGGCTCGCCCCGGACGGCGACCCGGACGGCTGCCGGTGGGCGGCGATCCGCAACGGCAACCGGTCGGTGCACGTCGTCGCCACCGTCGTGCGCGAGGACGGATACATCCACAACACCTACCGCGACCCCTTCCACGTGCAGGCCGAGTGCACCCGCATCGCCGCCGAACTCGGCCACCTCACCCGTACCGTCACCACCGCCAAGGACCACCGGATGCCCTCCATCACCATCAGCGCCGAGCTCAGCGGTAGCGTCGTCGCCACCGGCGCCAGCGACGACCTGTCGGCCACCCTGCTCCGCCACGCCGGGTTCAAGCAGATCGACGACTGGCACGGCCGCCGCCACCGGCTGCCCACCACCACCGCCCCCGCCGACCGGGCCTCCATCGCCACCCACGCCACCGAGATGCTGCGCGCCGCCCGCTACACCGTCGACCTCGACCCCAAGCTCGACGCCGAGCAGCTCAGCACCGCAGGTCGGCAGATCCTGAATCTCACCGATGAGCTGCGCGGCGCCAAGGACTTCGCGGAACTCGCGGGGGTGCTCGACGAGCTGCTCGACCCGGACGAGGGGATGCTGGTGCGTCTCCAGGAGGCCCTGGAGATCGCCTCCGAGCAGATCACCGAACTCGATCCCGACCAGTTCGCGCTCTCCGACCGGTTCGGCTTCGCGTCCGACCAGTTGGTCACCGCCCAGGCCGAACTGGCCGGGGCCGTCGACGAGGTGCAGCGCGCCGTGTCCGACACGGCGGGCCGTGCCGACGACCTGCGTACCCGCGCCGCTCTTGCCCGCAGCACCACCGCCCCGGTCGCCGCCAACGCCTCGGACCTGCCCGCCGCTTGGCGGACACCCGTACCGGCCGCAGCGGCAGTTCCCGCCGGCCGCACCCGCTGAAACGTTCCTGCACGTCACTACTTCCTGGGAGCCCTGGTGCCCGAGCACTACTCGTCGATCGGAGAAGCGGTCGGCGCCGCCATGCAGCACAACATCCGCCTGGCCCACCGCGACCAGCAGACCCTCACAGCCGACCAGCCGCTCCAGGTCCGCTACATCCCGCCGCCCACCGCCGACCCCCGCTCCCTGCCGGGCATGGTCGTCCGGCTCGAGGAGGACGCGAGCCCCGGTGACGTGGCGGCGATCTTCGAGGAGACAACCAGCGCCCTGGTCGGCCCGCTGACGCAGCTGACCGAGCTGGTCGCGGCCGGGGCCGACTGGGCCCGCGCCAGGGTGGACTTCGCCTCCCCCGGCTACAACCTGTCCTACGACACGTGGGCGCGGCTGGCCACCGCGCACCAGGCGCTCCTCACCGTCCGGGAGGACCTGGAGACCACCACCGCGAGGATCCCCGACTGCCCCGCCGAGCCGAGCCGCTCAGGCCACTCGGAGACCATGCCGGTGCTGCGGACCCGCGAACTACTGCACGACGTCATGGGCAGCGTGCCGCCGCCCACGTCGGAGGCCCAGCGCCGTCAGGCAGCCGTCGCCGGCTCTCCCCGGCGCGTGCCCCAGCCGTCTACCACCCCCGAGCCCACCGCCACGCCGACCACGGCCCCGGCCGCGCAACCGCGCCGTACCCGCTGACAGCAGCACCGAGAGGACCGACCACCATGGGAAACCTCGCCGACACCTACGGCACCGACGTCGAGATCTACCGCGGCGGAGACGACCGGATCTGGGCTGACTGCCGCACCGACGCCCCTGGCCTCATCGACCGCACCCTGCGCCAGTTCGGCTTCACCGCCCCACCCGACCCTGGCAACCCCGCCTCCTACAGCCTCCCGCCGGAGCGGCCCCGCGCCGACCAGCTGACCGCCGCGTCCGGCGCGGCCTACCTGCTTGGCGTCCAGCAGCACCGGGTCGCCATCGAGCCGGAGTTGGTCGTCACCATCGACGGCCGGGACAACCCCGCCGCCGAGCTGCGGCGCGCAGCAGCCCTCGCCACCTCCCCCGCAACGCGCGTGACCGCCACCGTGCAGCAGCCACCGGCCCCGCCGACGCCGGCGTCCGAGCGACCGAGCAGCCGCACCCGCTGAAACGTTCCCTCGCCCCTCGCCCGAAGAAAGGCACCCCGTGACGATCCGTTCGAGAGCCGAGCGCGCCCCGCCCACCGCCCGCTCGCACCCACCTGGACTCTCCCTTGCCCGCCCCGCGCACCGGCGCACCGTCGACCTCCACCGGCACGGACGCGCTCCTCTACCTCCTGTTCGCCGTCGTCGGCGCCGCCATCGCCTTCGGCTCCCTCGCCTGGCTGACCGGCAACCTCACCAACTACATCGTGGGGTCCGGCCCTTGGGCGCCGTTCCACGTCGCCGACGCCCTCCTTCACCCCGACCGGCTGTGGCCCCACCTCGACCCGACCTCCGTCCTGGTCGGCGCCCGCATAGTCCCCGGCGCCCTCACCATCGCCATCACCGTCACCGTCCTGGTGCTGTGGCAGCGCCGCCGCGCTGGCGCGAAGAGCGGCATGGCCCGCAAGGCGGACATAGCGCCGCTCCTGGACAAGGAGATCACCGCCAAGGCCCGCAGCCTGCGCCCGAGCCTGAACGACCGGGAGTGTAAAAGAGGTCGAGCCGAACGACCGCGGCATCCTGATCGGCACGCTCTCCCCCGGCCGGGCCGAGGTCCGCGCCTCGTGGGAGGACGTGATGGTCGCCATCATGGCGCCCCGCTCCGGCAAGACGAGCGGCATCGCGATCCCGGCGATCCTCGCCGCCCCCGGACCGGTGCTGCTGACCTCGAACAAGGCCGCCAGCGACGCGTACACCACCTGCGTTGACGCCCGTGCGAAGGTCGGCAAGGTCTGGACCATGGACCCGCAGCAGATCGCGCACCACCCGCGCGAGATGTGGTGGGACATCCTCGCGGACGCCCGCGACCTCGCCGGCGCCAAGCGTCTGGCCGGGCACTTCGTGA
This sequence comes from Kitasatospora sp. MBT63, assembly GCF_000710465.2. Lineage (GTDB taxonomy): Bacteria > Actinomycetota > Actinomycetes > Streptomycetales > Streptomycetaceae > Kitasatospora. The sequence continues at coordinate 88,199 of NZ_JAIZ01000167.1, forward strand.
CCGCGAGCGTGGACGAGTCCAGCGGCTCCGACTTCTGGTCGACCGCGGCGAGCAACACCCTCGGGTCGCTGTTCCTGGCCGCCGCGAGCCACCGGCGCCCGATCACGGACGTGCTGGCCTGGCTCGCCTCGCCCTCCGACCGCACCCCCGTCGACCTGCTCACCGATGCCGGCCACCACGCGGTCGCCGCCCAGCTCCAGGGCACCGTCACGGGTGCCACGGAGACGAGGGACGGTATTTACGAGACGGCGCGCCAGTACGCGAGCTGCCTGCTGGACCCGGAGATCGCCGCCTGGGTCACCCCCACCGAGGGTCTGCCGGAGTTCAAGCCGTTCGCCTTCGCTTCCTCTCGCGACACACTGTTCCTGCTGAGCAAGGACGGCGGCGGCTCCGCCAGCGCGATCATCGCGGCTGCGGCCGACGCGGTGATGCGCGCGGCCGTCATCGTCGCCGAACGCTCCGGAGGCCGGCTCGACCCGCCCGCGCTGTGCGTCCTCGACGAGGCCGCCAACGTCTGCAAAATCTCGGACCTCCCGGACCTGTACTCCCACTTGGGCAGCCGGGGCGTCATCCCGATCACCATCCTGCAGTCCTACCGCCAGGGCCAGCGCTGCTGGGGTGAGGCTGGCATGGACGCCCTCTGGTCGGCGGCCACCGTCAAGGTCATCGGCAGCGGGATCGATGACGCCGACTTCGCGGACCGGCTTTCCCGGCAGATCGGCGAGCACGAGGTGCAGACCGTCTCCGTGTCCGACTCCGGCAGCGGCAAGTCGACTTCGGTGTCGATGCGCACCGAGCGCATCCTGCCGCCCGACGAGATCCGCGCCCTGCCCAAGGGCAAGATCCTGCTCTTCGCGACCGGCATGCGGGTGGCGATGCTCGACCTCAAGCCCTGGTACAAGGAGCGCTCCGCCAAGGAGATCGGCCCGGCCTCCGCCCGCGCCACCAAGGCCATCACCGAACGCGCCATCGCGAAGGCTGCCGCCAGCCGCGACGACTTCACCCTCTCGGCCTGACCCACCCCACCGGCGGCGCCGACCGGGAAGCCGCCTCTTCTCCGGCCGGCGCCAACCCCGGCCGCTTACCCCGCCTCCGCCTCGACTCCGGAAGGTCTCTTCATGTCCGACACCAACTCGCCTGCCGCCCTCCGCCGTTCGGCTCCCCTCGCCGGGGCGCCGGTCGTCCGCCGGGGCGGCCAGTGGTGGCTGATCACCGGCACCGGCTCGATCCTGACCACCGACCCCGTCTTCACCGGTGAGCTGGACCGCTTCGCCACCGCGATGGCCGCCGCCGACCGCGAGGTCGACCGGCTGCGGGACAAGCAGGCCGGCACCCGGAAGAAGCGGAAGGGGAAGCGGCGGTGATGGACGCACTGCTCAAGGGCGAGCAAGCCCTTCTCGGCGCGGTCCTCCTCGACCCTGCCCAGCTCGACACGCTGGCCTGGCTGACACCCGCCGACTTCTACCGTCCGGCTCACCGAGCCCTGTTCGCCGCGATGCGGACCCTGAGCAACGATCAGCGTCCGGTGCGGGAGGCTGACGGGACAGTACCGCTCTCGTGGGTGACCGACACGGTCGCCGAGGCGAGCCGCCAGGTGCGCGGGTTGAACGCCTCGTACCCGTTCACCCTGATCGCCGCATGCCCGCGCCCGCAGAACGCCCCGGTGTACGGCCGCATGGTGCTCGAAGGGTCCATCCACCGCACGGTGCTTGAGCACGCCGTCCGTCTGGAACACGTCGCCCACATCGATGCCGAGCAGCACCAGGTCGAGGGCGTCCTGCACCACGCCGATGCCCTCACCGGCGTGCTCGGCGACCTCGCCCGCCGCTGGGGCACCGAGCCTCGTCCCGTCCCGCCGCCCGGTCCTGGCGCGAGCACGGCGGCGTCACCGGTCGGGCCCAAGGAGACCGAGGACGAGCAGTTCCTCCTGGCCGTCCTCGTCCACCAGCCCGCAGCGATGGCCGAGGTGTACGACTGGCTACGGCCCGGCGACTTCGCCGACGCCGGCAACGGCCAGGTCTACCGCTGCCTCGGCGCTCTCCACCACCGAGGCGAGCCGATCGACGAGGTGACCGCCCTGTGGGAGGTCCAGCGGCGCGGCCTGCTGGTCGATGGCACGCTCTCGCGCGAACAGGTCGACAGTCTCTTCGGTGGCCCGGGGGCGGGTTCGGCCGAGTGGCTGGGCGACCAGGTCATCCGTGCCTCCGTCGTGCGCACTGCTGCCGGAGCCGCCACCACCATCAAGGCGTTGGCCGAAGCCGAGGCGATGGCGCCGGGCCGTCTCATCGGACAGGCCCTGCATGCCCTCGGCCCGCTCGACGAGGTGCGTGCCCGCTGGCGTACGGCCAACGGGCAACCTTCCCCGACAGCCGAGAGCGCTGGCCCAGCACAACGCCCCGATCCTGCGGCCCGGGTGCGCGCGGCGCTGTCCCGAAGTCCCCAGCAGCGCCTCGCTCCGAGGACCACCCCGCCCGCCGCCGCCATGTCCGGGACTGGCGCCACGACCACGTCACCTGTCCGCACCTCGCCCTCCCACCACCTCCGGAGCACCTCGTGAACAGCCCGATATCGGAGGCACTGCTGCTGCACGCCACCGCGACCGTGATCGACGCCCAACGCGAAAAACTGCCCCAGGTCAGCGCCCCGTTCCGCCTGCCCGACCCCATCGGCGTGGCCCGGCAGACCACCGAACTCGGCGGCCTCATCGCCGAGCTGGGCGACGAGTACCTGTTCCGTGCGGACGCTTCCGCGCCGCAGGAGCACACCACGCACGCGGCCGAGGCGTTCGCCAACACCATCGGCAGCGTCGCCCAGGCCGCCTCCGCCCTCGGCACCGTGGCCCAGCAGCTCGCCTTCGTCGCCCGAACGGCCGGCAAGCGCGGTGAGCCGGGCTACGAGGACGCTCACACCGATGCCGGGCAGCTGATCGAGCTCGCCGTCGAGACGGCACGCGACGACCTCGCCGAAGCCGCCCAAACCCTGCGGACCGCCGCCTCGGCCGTCTCCCCGCCGCCCGCAGTCAAGGTCCAGCGAGCCGCCCTCGCCCGCTCCCCCGGCGCTTCGACAGCATCTCCGGCGCCGATCGCGACCGCTGTTGCGGTGGCGGCCCAGCGCGCTCCGGCCCGCGCCCGGTGAACCGTTCCGCCGCCCCTTCGACCTTCACCCCAGGATCTGACCATGCTTGACGAGGACGCCCACGACTACGCTGTCCGGCTGGAGTCGGCCGCGACCGAGCTCGTCCGTGCCAGCGCACGGCATCCGTACTCCTTCTCCAATGCCTACGGCAACGGCCGCGAGGTCACCGTCTGCGATCTCGCCGAGGCCGTGGAGCGCGTGGAGTACCACCATCACGCGGCCATCAGTGAGGCGAGCTTCCACTCGCAGGATCCCCGTTCCAGTCCCCGCTCTGCCGTCCTGGCTCGGGAGTGGAGTTCCGTAGGGACAGTCCTGGCCCAGGTCAGCCTGGATCTCACGCGGGCAGTGGAGGTGGCGAGCCGTCTCGCCGACGCCCGTGTACGGGCTCCGGAGACCGCCAGCGCCTTCGAGCGGCAGGCCGCCACCGAGGTCTCCCGCCTCCTCGCCAACGCGCGGGCGGGAATCGACCGTGCCGTCGACATGATGTTCGACAGCGCCCACCACCTGACTGGCAGGCGCCCGATGCCGGCACCGGACTTGGCCGCGCTCTTCGCCGAGACCGCCACGGGGGAGCTGGGTCCGACGTCCCAGCGGGAAAGGGCCGCGCTGGCCCGGTCCGGCAGCACCTTCCCCGTCCTGTCGCCCGCCCCGACCACGCCCACGCCCACGCCCACCGCGACTCCTCCCTCTCCCCGAGGCCGGCGGTGACGGCCATGGTCCCGGACACCGCAGGCGGCCCGTTGATCGGGTCGTTGTGCAGCGGGTATGGCGGGCTCGACCTCGGCGTCCAAGCCGCGCTCGGCGGCCGTCTGGCCTGGCACGCTGAGACCGAGCCCGGCCCGTCCGCGATCCTCGCCCGCCACTGGCCCGGCGTGCCGAACCTGGGCGACATCACCAGCATCGACTGGTCGACCGTCCCGGGGGTGTGCGTCCTCACGGCGGGTTTCCCCTGTCAAAGACGTCTCGGTCGCCGGCCGCCGCGCCGGGCTCAACTCCGAAACCCGATCCGGTCTTTGGCTGCACGTGGCTCGCGCTGTCGAGGCCCTGCGCCCGCACCTCCTGGTGGTCGAGAATGTACGAGGACTGCTCACCTCCCCCGCTGTCGCCAGCTCCGGTGGCGACGTGGAACGCTGCCCGTGGTGTCTGGGAGACGACCCAACCCAGCCTGATCTGCGGGCACTTGGCGCCGTACTGGGCACCCTGGCCGAGCTTCGGTACGACGCGAAGTGGCTCGTGCTTCGCGCCTCCGACGTCGGTGCACCCCACCACCGAGCCAGGGTCTTCCTCACCGCCTGGCCCGCCGACCACGGCGTTGCTCAAGACCCCGACAAGCAACATCGGCTCCAACGGCGGCAGCCAGCACCCGGAGAAGAGGAAGCGCGGCGGCCACGGCCCGAACCTGGCGGACGAGGTGGAGTGGCTGCTGCCCACTCCGAAGGCGTCGGACGGGATCAAGGGCTCGCCGAACCAGCGGCACGGCGGCGGGGACCTGACCCTGCCCTCGGCAGCAGCCTCGCTGCGGCCCTCCTCGCCCCGGAACCCGGCCTCACGCTCCCGGCGCCGGGCCTCGCCGGTCTCGACGGCGGTAGTGCTGCCGCTGTGGCCGCAGGGCGACTCGACCCCGGACGGTGGGGACCGTACGCCGGAGCCGTCGCCCGATGGGAGACGCTCACCCGCCCGGCGCCGGCGGCCACCGACGAGGGCGGCAAGCTCCGCGCGGAGTTCGTCGAGTGGATGCAAGGGCTTGAGGCGGGCTGGGTGACAGCCACCCCCGGGCTCGGCCGCCCGGCCCAGCTCACCGCGCTCGGCAACGGCGTCGTTCCCCAACAGGCTAAGCGGGCATTGGAGTTGCTGGCTCCTCATTTCCGGCGCTGTGCCCGCTGCCGTGCCGAGTGAGGGGCTTCTACCTCTTTTTCCCGGCCGTACCAAATCCCGGAATCCGCGGACTCTTCTCCCCGCAGCCGCACCGACCCGAGGGGGCTGTCATGCCTGCGCATGCCCCGGTCCGGCGCGCCCGCGCGCCGCCGGCCGTACGACCGAAGGACCTTCTCCTTGAGCACCACCACCGCCTGCGGCCCCACCCAGGACAGCGGATACCGCGCTGTCCTGGGTACGCCGTACGTCGCCCGCCTACTGGCCGGCACCCTGATCGGCCGCCTTCCCACCGGCATGGCGCCGATCGCGATCCTGCTGCTGGTGCGCGCCGAGCACGGCCCGCTCGCCGAGGCCGGAGCCCTCGGCGCCCTGTACGGCCTGGCCTCCGCGCTCGGGCAGCCGCTGCTCGGGCGCCTGGTCGACCGCCACGGCCAGACCCGGGTCCTCGTCGCCGCCACGGCCGCCGCCAGTACGGCGTTCCTGCTGCTGCCGTGCACCGGTCCGGTGCGCCACCCGGTGCTCGCCGCGCTCACCGTGCTGGTGGCGGGGCTGGCGACGCCTCCGCTGGAGGCCGGTCTTCGGGCTCTGTGGCCGGTGCTCCTGCCGGACGCCGGACGCCAGCGCACCGCGCTCTCGCTGGACAGCAGCACCCAGGGCTTGGTGTTCGTCGCGGGTCCGCTGCTGGCCACCGGCTTCGCGGCCGGTGCCGGAGCGACCACCGCGCTGGTAGCGACCGCGGCCCTCGGCCTGCTCGGCACCTGCCTGGTTGTCACCTCCCAGCCGTCCCGCACCTGGACGCCGGGGGAGTTCACCGAAGCGGTGCACTGGACGGGTCCGCTGCGCGTGCCGGGGCTTCGGGTGCTGTTCGCCTCGCTGATCGGCACCGGTGTCGCCCTCGGCGCGGTCAACGTCCTGGCGCTGTCCGCCGCCGAGCGCCACCACGCCGGGTGGCTGGCCGGGGTGATGCCGGCCGCGCTGTCCATCGGCAGCTTGCTCGGCGGCCTCGCCTATGGCCGCCACGCCTGGCCCGGCGCCCCCGCCCGGCACCTGGTCGCCGCCTCGGTCGGCTTCGCGGCCGGATGGCTGCCGCTGCTGCCCGACCCCGCTCCCGCCGTCGCCGTCCTGGGCGCCGTGCTGCCCGGCACCTTCCTCGCACCGCTGCTGACCGCCGCGTTCCTCACCGTCGACCGCCTCGCCCCCGAAGGCGAATCGACCGAGGCGTTCGCCTGGCTGATCGCCTGCATCGGCGTCGGCCAGGCCGCCGGCACGGCCCTGACCTCCCTCGCCGCCGGCCCGCTGCTCGTCGCCGCCGTCCCGCTCGCCGGGGCCGCCTGCGCGCTGTGGCTGCTCCACCGCTTCAACGACCGCCTCTCTGCCTGACCACGAAGCTCATCCCGAAGGACACCGCCGTGAACACCTCTACCTTCTTCGCCGCCGCAACTCCCCTCACCCGCATGCACGTTGTGTGGGACTGGAACGGGACGGTCAAGGACGACCTCGACGACCACGTCTCCGCGCTGAACGCGACCCTGCCCGCCCTCGGCGGCGAGGCGGTCGACCGGGAGACCTACCGGGCCAAGCACACCGTGCCGATCCCCAACTTCTACGCCCGCCTGCTCGGCCGCACCATCACCGAGCAGGAGTGGCTCTCCAGCGACAACGCCTTCCTGGACCACCTGCGCGCCCAGCCGGTGCGCGTGCGCGACGGCGCGATCGAGCTGATGGCCGCGCTGCGCGAGGCCGGCCACACCCAGTCGCTGCTGTCGCTGTGCCCGCACGACACCCTCGTGCGCGAGGTCGAGGAAGCCGGCATCGGCCACTTCTTCACCCGGATCGAGGGCCGCACCGGGCCCTCCGGCGGCACCAAGGCCGCACCGCTCACCGCCCACCTCGAAGCCCTCGGCCTCACCGAACAGGCACACCGGGTGCTGCTGGTCGGCGACGCCGTTGACGACGCGGATGCCGCCCACGCCAACGGCGCGCACGCGGTGCTGCACACCGGCGGGCTGCACCACCCCGCCAAGCTCGCCGCCGCCGGCCACCCGCTGACCGACACCCTCACCGACGCCGTCGCCCTCGGCCTGCGCCTCGTCCAGAACCACGGCGCCCAACTGGCCTGCGCCTAGCACGGATCGGCGGCCGTACCAAACCGCCGATCCTGCGGACCATCTCCTCACCAACCGCTTCACCGGAGCCCTGCCATGACCCGAAGAAGACCAGCCGCCCCCTCCCTCCCCGTCCGTCCGAACCCCCTGGATGTGCCATGTCCGAGTCCGACCCGATGCCGGGCACCCCCGAGCCCGAGCCGATCCGTATCCCCGACGAGGACCTCGACGACCTCGTCAGCGCGTTGAACCGCACCATGGCCGAGGTCCGCCAGCACGGCGTGATCCTCGACCGCCTCGGCTCCGAAGCCGACGAAGAGACCGCGTCCGGCGCGGCCGAGCCGGACACCGCGCCCGAGGGCGAACCCGCCGGTGCCCCCTCGCTGTTCATCCTCGCGATGGGCGGCGCCCAGTACGCCGCCGAACTGGCCGAACTCTCCTTCTGGGTCACCCACATCCTGCTGCCCGTCTACGGCCGGGAGATCGGCTCCACCCGACCGTGGTGCGCGCAGTGGCACGAGCACCCGGAGGCCGTCGCCCGCCTCCACGCGCTCTGGCTCGCGTGGCAGCAGCTGACCGCCGCCGAGGCCGGCCAGAGCGGCCCCTCGACCTGGCACCGCGACCACCTGGACCACGCCCTGCTCCAGCTCCGCGCTCCGGACGGCCCGTTCGCCGCCTGTACCACCAGCCCCTCCCGGCTGGCCCACCGCGTCCTGACCACCCCCGACCAGCTGGGACTCGCCGCATGAAAACCCTCGACTTCCGCCTCGACGGCCTCAAGCCCGCCGACGAGTCCCCCGGCCATGCGTACAACTACCCCTGGGAGAAGGACTTCCAGCTCATCTCCCACCACGACGTGGGCGAGCGCAGCTTCATCATCGCCTTCGACAAGACGGCGACCTGGGACTACCCCAACAAGGCCAACATCGTCTCCTTCGACGTCGACCGCGACAGCAGCCGAGGCATGTTCAGCATGCACCGGGAAGGGCACGCCACCTTCGCGTTCGCGCAGAACTGGCTGGTCAACCGCGGCTGCCCGCCGGACAAGGTCGCACCGGTCTTCGACGTCCCCCGCCCCGCCGACGAGCTGTCCGTCCGGGTCGAGGACCGCATACGGCGCGCAGGCGACAGTCTCAACGTCGCCGACTACCAGGTGATCGACGACTCCGACACCGAGGGCTGGAGCGTCGCCGTCGACCGCGAGGCCAGCGAGCTGCCCGTCCGCGTGTTCCTGGAGACGCTTCAGCCCGACCAGTTCACCTACACGGTGCGCGAGGGGGCCTTCGCCGACCACGCCGCCGCCGACGACTGGCTGGAGCACCGCTCGACCCCGCTGCCCGAGCCGCCCGAGTACCGCCGCGACGCCGAGGCCCTGCGCACCAGCGCCGCGCTCGCCCGCAGCACCACGGCCCCGGCCGTCACCGCCGCCGACGTCCTGGCCGCCGCGCCCGCAGCCGCCGCCGTCACCCAGCCCGATCGAGGGCGGTCGCTGTGAGCCGCGCCAAGTTCGCCTTCTCCGCCCACCCCGACGCCCTCGCCGACCTGCGCCAACTCCCTGAGCCCATCCGCGACCAGGCCCTGCTGCACCTGCAGGACCTCGTCCACGGCGAACGCGTCGCCACCCGCTTGGAAGGCCGGCTGGAGGGCTGCCACAAGATCTTCCTCGGCGTCGGCGACCAGTGGGCCAGTCACCGTCTGGTCGTCCAGTTTCGCGACGCCGCGCCCGAGTCCCAGCACCGGCGCGAGGTCCACCTCATCGCCGCAGGCCCCCGGCTCGACTACCAGGTCTACCGCTCCGCCCAGAACCGCCTGGGCCGCACCGGCCTCAACCTCCCGCCCGGCCTGGATCCGGCCCGGGAAGCCCAGATCCGGCAGCAGCAGGAAGCCCGCGTCCGCGCCGCCCGCGCCCGATCCGTTCGCCCCGCACCGGGAACTGCTGGCGCACCCACCTACACCACCGCATCCCCCGGCTTCGCCCCCGGCGCTGCCCTCCGAAAGGCCCGCTGATGACCACTCACGTCCCCACGCACACCGACCTCGCCGCATGGCTCGCCGAGGCCGCCGAGGCCGTCACCGGCATCGTCACCGCCGAGCACGCCACGCCGCGCTCGCGCTCTCACCTCCACCCCGTCCTCGGGCCGCTCACCGCCGGGCCGAAGGTGATCACGGCACTCGCTTTCCGGCTAGAGGACCTGCTGGAGGAGCGGCTGCCGACCACCCCCGCCGCCCTGTTCGCCCTCGCCTCCTACGCCTCCGCCCTGGGCTGGCTGACCGAATCGCTCGCCGACCTCACCCAGGCCGTCGACCGCTTGACCGTCGAGGCCGGCCTGCAGTCCGACGCCGCGACCACGGTACCGGCCGAGGTCCCGGACTTCGACCTGTCGGCCTACGCCCCGCAGGACCGGCAGGCCATCACCGCCCTCGCTACCGAGGCCGCCCTCCCGCCCGGCCGCTACCTGCAGATCCTGGGCCAGGCCCTGCTCGCCTCCACGGAGTTCACGGACGCGTGCACGGAGATCATCATCGCCCTGGCCGAGGATGCCCGCCGCCTCCTGGACGAGGAGGTCAGCTTCGTTCGCCTCGGCGGCGAAGGCCCCGACAGCCTGCCCACCCTGGTCCGCTCCCTCCTTGCCCGGATGGAGACGGCCGGATGAACCCCCACGACCCGCTGAAGAACCCCGGCGCGCACCTGGTCTTCGACCAGCTCGGTGTCGAGAACCCCTGGGAGCTGTACGCGCGCCACCCCGGCGAAAGCCCTCTCACCCGCCTCGCGTTCATGGTGGCGTCCTGCGCCCGCGAAGTCGACCGGCTCCACCAGGACCTCACCGCCAAGGCCCAGCAGGTGACCGAGCGTCTGGCGCCGATCGCCCGGGGCGATCACGCCTCGATGCGCGGGGTCAATGGAGTCATGCAGTCCGCCGGCCTTCAGGTCGAGCTGCTCGCCGCTCGGCGGGGCGCGGCGTTCGAGCAGCTCTCGGATGTGGTCAGCGCCTACGAGCGGTGCACCGAGGCGGGCCTGGCGGGTCCGCAGAGTCCTCTTGCCGTCAAGCGCACGGCGGTCACCGCCTCCCCGGTGCCGGCCGCCGAGCCCGACCTTCCTGGTACACCGTCGAGGTACGACCCCCGGACCCGGGAGTTCGAGGCGCTGGCGGCCATCGACCGTGGTCGTCTGCGGCTCTGCAAGAGCGCTGTCTACGGCTACACGTTCACGTCCGATGGCAGTGACGTGGCGCCATCGGTCTGGGCGCACACCGTCGAGGCGCTGATGGCCGAGGACCTCGTGGTCGCCGATACCAGCACCTCGTCCTACCGGCCCGGTCAGCTGCTCTCGCTGACACCCGCCGGACAGGCCCTCCTGGATGCCTCGCGCACCGCTGACCAGCGCGTCGCCGCCGCTCTGGCCCGCACCCCCTCCGGCCCCGTCGGGACGCCCGCGACCGGCCCCGCCCAGGCAGCGCCCCCGGCAGCAGCCCACCCCTCCCTCTCCTCCCGCACCCGTTGAACAAGGAACTCCCGGCCATGTCCATACAGTCGTCCACCCCGATGAGCACCACCGACGCGCAGCGCACCGAGGCCGCCCTTCGCCGTCTCACCCCACGGTGGACCACCCACGTCGTGCACACGATCGCCAAGTACGGCCCGGAGATGCGCGTTTCCGACGTCACGCGGCACTTCCCGGCGCTGTCCCAGTCGTACGTCAGCAAGCGTCTGGCCACGATGTCCGCCGCCGGTCTGGTGGCCCGCGACGGTGAGTTCGACCGCACCGCCCCCTACCGGCTCTCGTCGGCGGCCCGCACGCTCGGCCCCGTCTACCGCGCTCTCGCGCAGTGGTCCTCCGACCACATCGACCGCACCCCACAGGGGCGGTACGACCGGGTCGAGGACGCCCTGCACCGCCTGCAGCTGGCGGACACCACCGAGACCGTCCGTCTGCTCTCGGAGCACGGAAGCCTGCGTCTGACCCACCTGGCCGAACGGCTCGGCTCCCCGCCGCAGTTCGCGGCGGTCCGGCTGAACCGCATGCAGGCGGACGGCCTGGTCGCCCGCACCGACAACCGGCATGGCGCCCCCTACATCCTCACCGATGCCGGACGGGCGCTCGGCCCCGTCTACACCGCGCTCCAGCAGTGGGACCACCGGCACACCGCCGCCGCTCCCCGCGCGGTGCCGGCCGCCGAGCGCACTCTGGGTTCCCCCGCGCAATCTGTACGGACCGCTGCCGCACTGCGCCGCAGCCCCGCCCCCTCCGCGCTGTTCAGCCACGCTCCGGTGCCGCAGCTGCGTGTCCCCGCCGGCCTCACGCAGGCCGCCTCCCCCTCGCGCGGCCGGTGAACGCCGTGACCTCCCGCCGCAGAACGGCCCCCTGTCCCCAGCGCCCCGGGTCCGCACGCTGCCCCGCCAACGGCTGTGTGCGGGCCCGCTCCCCGCCACGTTCAGGAGCCTGCCCGTGTCCTCCGTCCCCTTTCTTGTTCGTCCGCTTCGTCTCGCCGGTCCCGGCGACCAGCGGCTTGTCACCGGCCAACTGGCCTCGGCACCCGGCTGGAGCCGCGCCCGTACAGCGGACGGGGGTGCCCTCTTCACCACTCCCTGCCGCACCACCGTCTTCACCAGTTCCGGCCCGCCCGAGAACCCGGGCACGTGGAGCGTCCACGGCTACACCGTCTCCGGCTCGGAGATGCTGTGGCGTGCGGTGTTCGGACCCGGCACGCCCGCCGAGATCACTGCCGCCTTCACCGCCGTCCTCGTCGACGGCCTGCGCAGCGGGCACCGCGACTACCTGCTCGGCGGACCCCACCACCTGGACTGCACGCCCGCGTCCGTTCTCGCCGACCGCGGCTGGCAGCCCGACCCCGGGCCGAGGGGCTTCCACGACCAGGTCGCGCCGGACGGGACCGCGCTCTACCGGCACCGCGTCGGACACCAGCCCGCCGACTCGGAGATCGCCGGCCTCGTCCCGCCGTCGTGGAGCATGATCGCCGGTGAGCCGCAACACCCCTCCTGGCATGCGGACTTCAGCATCGGCGTGCCCTTCTACCCGCTCGTGCGCGCCGCCCTCGCCTTCAGCTCCTCCCATCCCGTCGAGCGGCCCCTGGGCGCCGTCCCCGCCCGCCACCTGCCCCACGTCACCGCCCGCCGCGCCCCGACCCCTACCAGGCGCCCGCACAGCTGCCCGCCGCAGGGCCCCGCCGTCCCGCCCGCCGCACTGCCGGTTCCCGGCGGAGCACGTCGGCGCTGACCCCCGGAGAACTCCCATGCCGTACACCCCCGAAAAGCCCCGCGAGTACCGCGTCTGGCCGCGCTACCTCGCGGACACCAAGGCCGACGTCACCGAGGCCATCACCCCGTTGATCAAGGCCGGGTGGGCGGCCACCAATGACGACCTAGGCAACACCTATGTCACCGCACCGGACCTGACCGCCCGCCTGGCGTTCCTGCCCGAGGGGCCGGACTCCACGCTCTGGAAGATCAGCGCCGGTCCGGAGCCGACCGTCCCTCAGTGGCTGGTCACCTTCGACGACCGGGTGCCCACCGAGATCGTCCAGGACTTCACCACCGCCCTCGCCGATGCCTACACACGCGGCCCCGACGCCTACCTCGGCGCCGGCCGACCCGCCCCGCACCGGGCGGCCGGACAGTGGGTGGACCCCGTCGTCCTCCAGAGCCCCGATCAGCTCGTCACCCGCTCGACGCGCCCCGGCTTCCTGCGGCACGCCGAGGAGATGGACGAGACCACCGAACGCTGGCTCTTCGAGGCCGGCCCGCCCAGTCGCCGCTGGTACGCCAGCGCCTCCTCGCACCTGCCCGCTCCCCTTCTGGACACGCTCACCACCGCCGCCTTCGACCCGTCGCCGGTCCACCGGCACCTGCGGCGCGACCAGCTTGCGCGCCTGCCCGTGAGCGCCGTCGCCGCGCCCACCGCGCCGAGCCCGCTGGAGGTCGCGCGCGTCAGGGCGGCCACCTCCCGCTCGCTCTCCGTCCCCCGGGCAGCCACCTCCGTACTCGCCCACACCACCTCAACCCGTCCTCCGGCGCACCCGAAGCCCGTGCGCGCCGGCCAAGCCCGCTGACCCGCACGGAGGAGCAAGCCATGCCCAAGTCCATTGAATGCCAGGCGGATTCCAGACCGCGCCGCCACAACTCCCCGAAGGAGAACCCGTTGAGCACGCCCCTACTCGGCCTGCCCCTCGCCCCCGTCGAGACAAGCACCCTGCGCTACCTGACCGAGGGCTACACCATCGCCGAGATCGCACGCCGACAGGGCACCCGCGCCTCCACCGTCCACTCCCGAGCCGCCCGAGCCCGCCGCAAGCTCGGCGCCAGCAGCAACGACCACGCCGTCCAGCTCTACGCCCAGCAGCAGGCCGCCGCCACCCGACAGGCCACTGAGCAAGCCCCTTTGGAGAACACCGTGTCCGACCCGACCGCCCTTGACCACGCCGACTCGATGATCGAGAAAGCCTGGGGCCGGCCGATCGCCGAATTGGAGAAGGCTTCGGTCCGCACGCCCGTCGAGGACCCGCTGCTGCGCACAGCGATGCACACGCGCTCCCACCTCGTCGTCGTCTCCAACGCCGCTGTCGTGCACCAGGGACGGCTGCACGCGCTCACCCGGCAAGGTCACGTCCCGGCCTTCTACGACCTCGACCGGATCACCCAGTCCGCGAGCGCACTGCGCACGGCCTACGCCGAGAGCAACACCGCCTTGCAGGCCATCAGCCACGTCATCGACGCCCGCGAACTCGCTCTCAAGGCCGAAGGCGGCCCGGACGCCGCGCGGGTGCGGGCCGCGACCGCCCGCACCTCGCAGGCACCCCGTCCCCTGGGGCTGCCCGCGGATCAGCCCGCCCCGCCGGCCGCCGCCACTGCGGCCCGGCCCGTGGCGAACCGGCTTTAGCCGCCGGTCAGTTCGCCTCGCGGTCGCGGTGGGCACCCGGATCCGTGGCGCCCACCGCGCGGGCCAGCTC
>NZ_JAIZ01000167.1:102361-104062 GCF_000710465.2 Kitasatospora sp. MBT63
ACCCGCCGCCCGTCCGCCAGCCGCGCCGCCACCGCGTCGTCCTGCTGCCGCTCGGCGCGGCTCACGGTGCGCACGGCCCACTGGCCCTCGCCGATCACCGTGACGTCGCCCATCGTCCAAGCCCGCCCCGCGCTGCGGACCTTGCGCTCCAGCGCCGCCATGTCCCGACCTCTGCTCGCCACCAACGCCTTCGCCCCCGCTCACCCCGTACGGCCTCGCGCCGTAACCCTGGTTCAGCACCCGGGTGCCCCGATCCATTCCCTTCCAGTTCGCCCACGGCAGAGTCCGATCGCGGATAACGACTACGAACTTCGGGACGCTGCATGTCAAAGTACTCATGTCGCCGAAACCGCAGGTCAACGAAGGGACCGGCCCCCGTGAACACCCCCAGCAGCCTCCTTCCCGCCCCCGTCCGCACCGCCGCCCACGACCGCTCCTGGCTCTCCTCCGACCACTGCGCGGAGCCCGTGCTCGCCCTCCTCAGTGGCCTCGGCTGGCCGATGGTCGACACACCGGAGGCGAACGTCCACTGCACCAGCCCGGACGGTCGGGTGTACGTCGGCTGGCTGCCGGAAGACACCGGCGCCTGGCAACGCGGCATCGTCTGGCGCATCCAGGTCCAGCCCACTGGCGCCGACGCCACGCCGTGGACCCAGGAGTTCGGCATCGACACGCCCTCCGAGGCCGTCGCCGGATTCCTCGCCGCGCTCATCGCCAACCCCACCCGCTGACCTCGGCCAACCCCTGCCCCCGGAGGACGTGTTGCCCACACCCCGCCTGGATCACCTCATCGCCAACGGCACCGAGCGCAACGCGCTCGGCTTCGCCCTGGCCGACCCGCACATCGCCTGCGCGGACGGCTTCTGCCTCTCGGTGCTCGCCCCCGACCCCGCCGACGTGTTCCTGCTGCCCGCCCTGACGCTGGAGGTCGGCTTCCCGACCCAGCGCCCCGATCCGTGGGACCGCTGGCGCGAATACCTCGAACCCGCCGAGAACGAGGGCGACCCCACCGAGTCCGTGTACCTGCACGTCCCGGTCGCCCTGGTGCGCGAGCTGATCGAGACCCACGGCGGCGAGATCCTTCCGAGCCCCCTCCGCATCCCCCGCCAGCGTCCGTAACAGGCCATCCCCGGCGGCACTGTCCAACCGACCAACCCACCACAGGAGAGCACGCGTTGGCCTTCGTCCGCACCATCGAGTCCGCCCTCACCGACGAACTGCCCCACGTTGAGAGCCCCGTCGCCGGACGTCCGGTCTACCAGTCCCTGCGGCAGCGCGGCCTCGCCTTCGAGCCCGTCCACACCGGCGGCGGCTACTTCGCCCTGTCTCTGCTGGTCCCCGGTGGGGAAATCCTGGTCACCGACGATGACGGCCAGATCGCGCGCCCCGCCGAGTTCCACTCCGCCTGGCTCGCCTGCTTCTACCCCGAGCCGACCTCGCCCTTCGATGCCGACGAGGAGGACGTGGTGGACGTCTACGTCGGCGACGGGAGCCTCTCCCTCGCGGACGACTGCGCCGCTTGCGCCGACTCGGTCGCCCTCTGGCTCGCCACCCGCCAGGCCAGCATCTCGACCGGCCCGCGCATCGTCAGTCTCGACACCGAAACTGCCGCCCCCGCCAGCAGTTCCCTCACCCTGGCCAGCTGACCCCTCGCCTTCAGCACGGCACGGGGCCCTCCGCCCGCCCGCCCCCCGGGCACCC
>NZ_JAIZ01000168.1 GCF_000710465.2 Kitasatospora sp. MBT63
CGGCCGCGCACCGCGCCCGCGGCGGCGCCGCGCGCGGCCAGTTCGGTCAGGCGCTCGTGCAGCGCCGCGGCGGGCGGCCGTTCGGCCGGCTCCTTGGCCAGGCAGGCCCGGACCAGCGGGGCCAGCGGCGCGGGCACCGCCGACAGCTCGGGCTCCTCGTGCACCACCCGGTAGAGCATCACCTCGGAGGACGCCCCGGAACCGAACGGGGTGTCACCGGTCAGGGCGAACGCCAGCGTGGCCCCGAACGCGAACACGTCGGTGGCCGGGGTGACGGCCACGCCGCGGACCTGCTCGGGTGCCAGGAAGCCCGGCGAGCCGACCGCCGTGCCGACGTGGGTGAGCGTGCTGGCGCCGCGCGACCAGGCGATCCCGAAGTCGATGATCCGCGGACCCTTGGGGGACAGCAGGATGTTGGACGGCTTCAGGTCGCGGTGGACCACCCCCGCCTCGTGGACCTTGACCAGCCCGTCCGCCAGCGAGGCACCGATCCTGGCCACCTCCGGCCAGGGCAGCGGCCCCTCGTCGCCGACCCGCTTGTACAGCGAGGGCCCCGGTACGTACGCGGTGGCCAGCCAGGGCCGCTCGGTCTCGATGTCCGAGCCGACCACCCGGGCCGTGCAGCCGCCCCGGATCCGGGAGGCGGCGGCGATCTCGCGGGCGAAGCGGGTGCGGAACTCGGCGTCCTCGGCCAGCTCGGCGCGGATCAGCTTGAGCGCGACCCGCTGCCCCTTGCGGTCCGATCCGAGGTAGACCACGCCCATCCCGCCGGCCCCGAGCCGTCGGTGCAGCCGGTAGGGGCCGACGATGCGGGGGTCCTCACGCCGCAGCCGCATCATCGCCATGCTCGTTCCCGTCAGCCCGTGGGGTGATCCCCGGTCGGATGGGGGATCGTCAGATCCTGTCGGCCCACAGCTTACGGACTGCCCGCTGCGGTGTGCTGATACGCAACACCCGAGGGGCCGGTCGGATTGTCGGACCTGGATCGTTCGGGTCCGACCGCCCCTGGCCGGACCGGCGGCCGGTCCCGGCGCCCGCACCCCCGCAGCCGCCCTCTCGGGGACGCTCTCAGGGTTCCCTCGGGGATCGGCTCCCCGCGGTCTCCGCCTCCGGTAGTAGCCGCCGGGGTGGCGGGTCATCCTCGCGGAGGCCCGTGGACGGTACGACGGCATGACGTCCCGCCCACCCCCCGCCGCCTACCGTTGTCATCAGCGGCGGGCGGACCCCTCGTCCCCCGAGATTCCGCCCCCGCGCCCCCTTCCCA
>NZ_JAIZ01000169.1 GCF_000710465.2 Kitasatospora sp. MBT63
ACCTCGGGGAAGTTGTGCCCGGTGTCGACGTGCAGCAGGGCGAACGGCACCGGCGCCGGGTGGAAGGCCTTCAGCGCCAGGTGCAGCATGACGATCGAGTCCTTGCCGCCGGAGAACAGGATCACCGGCCGCTCGAACTCGCCCGCCACCTCGCGGAAGATGTGCACCGACTCCGCCTCCAGGGCGTCCAGGTGCGACAGCGCGTA
>NZ_JAIZ01000170.1:0-34418 GCF_000710465.2 Kitasatospora sp. MBT63
CCGGCCGCCGCGGCCGCCGCCAGCGCCCCGGCGTGGCCGGCCAGCGCCTCGGCGGCCGCCACCCGTTCGGCGCTGCTCAGCGCCCGCCGCGCGGCCAGCAGCCGTGACCTCAGCGCGGCCTTGTCGTTGGACAACGGATTGGCAGTCAAGGGATCTCCACAGCTCGGCACCGGCACGGTGTGCAGAGCCTGACACGAGGAAGGCCGCCGATGTCCACCCCGCTCCTGGTGCACGCGCTGGCCCCGATCGGCGGCGCAGCGCTGGCCGCCGCCGGCTGGTGCGGACTGCGGCTGCGGCGGACCGTCGCCCGGACCTCGGTGCGCGAGGCCGAACTGCTCCAGCGGGTCGCCGAACTCGAGCAGGAGTGCGAGGAGTTGCAGCGCACGGCGGCCTGCGACCCGCTCACCGGGGTGTGGAACTACCGCCACCTGCAGCTCACCCTCGACCGGGAGATCGAACGCTCCCGGCGGGCCGAGCAGACCGAGGGCCGCCCCCGCCAGCTCGCCCTGCTGATGCTGGAGATCGCCGGCTTCGACGCGATCGTCGCCGAGCACGGCCGCGGCCGGGGCAACGCGATCCTGCGGGACCTGGTGCAGCGGCTCAGCATCGAGATCCGCCGCTCGGACACCTTCGGCCGCTACGGCGGCGAGGAGTTCCTGGTGCTGCTGCCGGACACCGGTGCCGAGGGCGCCGCCCAGGTCGCCGAGCGGCTCTGCTGGGCCGTGCGCCGCCACCAGTTGCTGGACTGGTCGCCGGCCGGCCCCGCCCCGCGCCGTTCCACCGGCAACGGGCTCACCGCGGCGGTCGGCGTCGCAGTGCTGCCCCGGGACGGCGGGCACGCGGCGCTGCTGCTGCGCGCGGCCGACCGGGCACTGGCCGAGGCCCGGGCCGCCGGCGGTGACCGCTGGTGCGGCGGCGCCGGGCCGGACGACCCGACGCCGGCCGTCCGCGAGGAGACCGCTCGCGAGGACGAGGAGACCGCTCGCGAGGACGAGGACGCCGCCCACGAGCGGAGCGCGCCCGCGCCGGGCGTCAATGGGGCGATCGTCCACGAAGGGGTTGCCGGTGAACGGGCCGCCCGCGTACGGGAGCTGCCCGCCGAACCCGGCGGTACACCGACCGTCGACGCGACGGTCGCACAACCGCCCCGCAGCCCTCACCCGATCGTTCCGGACCGGCCCGACGGGCCCGGTAGTGTGGCCACCTGCGCGGACGAGGACTCCCTCGCGTCCGCCGGAGCATCCCGGGCCACCGCAACGGGGGCCGCGCGGGATACGGTTTCATAGTCGGTTCATATCACTCTCAGTTGGGCGCCAGCACGCCTTAGTAAGGTCACCGCATGACTCAGACGAACGCCCGCCCCCCCGTCACCAAGGCTGTCGTGCCCGCAGCCGGACTGGGGACGCGGTTCCTGCCGGCGACCAAGGCCACTCCCAAGGAGATGCTGCCGGTCGTCGACAAGCCGGCCATCCAGTACGTCGTCGAAGAGGCGTCCGCCGCCGGGCTCTCCGACATACTGATGGTCACCGGGCGTAACAAGCGGGCCCTGGAGGACCACTTCGACCGCGCGTACGAGCTGGAGGAGCTGCTCACCCGCAAGGGCGACCACGACCGCCTGCGCCGCGTCCAGGAGTCCGTCCAGCTCGCCAACATGCACTACGTCCGCCAGGGCGACCCCAAGGGCCTCGGCCACGCCGTGCTGGTGGCCGAACAGCACGTGGCCGGCCAGCCGTTCGCGGTCCTGCTCGGCGACGACCTGATCGACCCGCGCGACCCGCTGCTCTCCCGCATGATCGAGGTCCAGCAGGAGCTCGGCGGCTCCGTGGTCGCACTGATGGAGGTCGACCCCTCCCAGATCCACCTCTACGGCTGCGCCGCCGTCAAGCCCAACGGCCTCGGCGACGACGTCTTCCGGATCACCGACCTGGTCGAGAAGCCCGACACCGCCGACGCGCCGTCCAACTACGCGGTGATCGGCCGGTACGTGCTCGACCCGGCCGTCTTCGACGTGCTGCGCAACACGCCCCCCGGCCGCGGCGGCGAGATCCAGCTGACCGACGCGCTGCGCGAGCTGGCCGACCGCGGCGAGTCCGAGGGCGGCCCGGTGCACGGCGTGCTGTTCAAGGGCCGCCGCTACGACACCGGCGACCGCGCCGACTACCTGCGCGCCATCGTCCGTCTGGCGTGCGAACGCGAGGACCTCGGCCCGGAGTTCCGGTCCTGGCTCACCGAGTTCGTCGCCACCGAGATGCACAGCTGAACCAAGCGGGCCGAACCGTGGAGAAGTGGGCGTGAGGCGATGACCGGGACCGACAACCCCTGCTGCGAGGAACCCTCGGGCCCGGCGCCCCGGCTCTGGAGCGTCGACGAGCACCTCGCCGACGTCCTCGCCGGGGCCGCCCCGCTGCCGGCGATCGAGCTGCAACTGCTCGACGCCCAGGGCTGCCGACTGGCCGAGGACGTCCGCTCCGAGGTCGACCTGCCGCCCTTCGACAACAGCTCGATGGACGGCTACGCCGTCCGCACCGCCGACACCGCCCGCGCCACCGGCGAGTACCCCTCGGTGCTCGCCGTGGTCGGGGACATCGCTGCCGGCACCGGCGACCTGCCCAAGGTCGGACCCGGGCAGGCCGCCCGGATCATGACCGGTGCCCCGCTGCCGCCCGGCGCCGAGGCCGTCGCCCCGGTCGAGTGGACCGACGGCGGCACCGGCACCGGGCGGGCCGCCGACGCGATGGGCGCGGCCACCGCCGACGAGGAGGTCCGGGTGCTGCGCCCGGTCGGCGAGGGCGACCACGTCCGCCGCCGCGGCAGCGACCTCGCCCGCGGCGACCAGGTGCTCGACGCCGGGACCGTCCTCGGCCCCACCCAGCTCGGCCTGCTGGCCGCGATCGGCCGCGGCACGGTCCGGGTCCGCCCGCGCCCGCGCGTGGTGGTGCTCTCCACCGGCAGCGAGCTGGTCCAGCCCGGCGGGCCCACCGGCCCCGGCCGGATCTGGGACTCCAACAGCTTCACCCTCACCGCGGCCGCCCGGGACGCCGGCGCCATCGCCTACCGGGTCGGCGGCGTCCCCGACGACGCCGGGGTGCTGCGCTCCGTGCTCGAGGACCAGCTCGGCCGGGCCGACCTCATCGTCACCAGCGGCGGCGTCAGCGTCGGCGCGTACGACGTGGTCAAGGAGGTCTTCGAGAGCTACGGCGGGATGGACTTCCGCCGGCTGCGGATGCAGCCCGGCAAGCCGCAGGGCTTCGGCCGGATCGGCGAGGGCACCGGCGTGCCGCTGCTCGCCCTGCCCGGCAACCCGGTCAGCGCCTACATCTCCTTCGAACTGTTCGTCCGCCCGGTCATCCGCACCATGCTCGGCGCCCCCGACGTCCACCGCCCGGTGGTGTCCGCCGTCTGCACCGCCGACCTGCGCTCCCCGGCCGGACGCCGGCAGTTCCTGCGCGGACGGTACGCCGACGGACGGGTCGCCCCGGTCGGCGGCGAGGGCTCGCACCTGGTCGGCGCGCTCGCCCGGGCCAACTGCCTGATCACCGTCCCCGAGGACACCACCGCGCTGCCCGCCGGGAGCACCGTCGACGTCGTGCTGCTCACGGAGCAGTCGGGGTGAGCCCGGCGCCGGGCTTGGTTGTACGGTAGCGCGGTATTCGACCCGCGCTCCTGGAGTGACCCCGTGACCGACAACCCCAGCGCCGACCGCCTCACCCACGTCGACGACACCGGCGCGGCCCGGATGGTCGACGTCTCCGAGAAGGCCACCACCGTGCGCACCGCGGTGGCCGCCGGACGGGTCCGGGTCTCGGCCCGCGTGGTCGAACTGCTCCGCGGCGAGGGCGTCCCCAAGGGCGACGCCCTCGCGGTCGCCCGGATCGCCGGGATCATGGGGGCCAAGAGGACCCCCGACCTGATCCCGCTCTGCCACCCGATCGCCATCTCCGGGGTGAAGGTCGACCTGGCCGTCGCCGACGACGCCGTCGAGATCACCGCCACCGTGCGGACCGCCGACCGCACCGGGGTCGAGATGGAGGCGCTGACCGCCGTCGCCGTCGCCGGGCTCACCGTCGTCGACATGGTCAAGGCCGTCGACAAGGCCGCCTCGATCGAGGACGTCCGGGTGCTCACCAAGACCGGCGGCAAGAGCGGTGACTGGGCCCGCGAGGACGCCCGGTGAAGGCCCTCGCGCTCACCGTCTCCAACCGGGCCTCGGCCGGCGTCTACCAGGACAAGGGCGGCCCGCTGCTGGTCGCGGGCCTGCAGCAGATGGGCTTCGAGGCCGACGGCCCACAGGTGGTCCCGGACGGCGAACCCGTCGAGGCCGCCCTGCGCGCTGCCGTCGCGGCCGGGTACGACGTCGTCCTGACCACCGGCGGCACCGGCATCTCCCCGATGGACCTCACCCCCGAGATGACCGCCCGGGTGATCGACCGCGAGATCCCCGGCATCCCCGAGGCCATCCGGGCGTACGGCCGCGAGAAGGTACCGACCTCCGCACTCTCCCGGGGGCTGGCGGGCCTGGCCGGACGTACGCTGATCGTCAACCTGCCGGGCTCGGCCGGCGGCGTCCGGGACGGCCTCGCCGTCCTCGCCCCGCTGCTCCCGCACGCGGTCGACCAGCTGGCCGGCGGGGACCACCCGAGGCCCGACGCCGCCGGGGCCGGGCCGTCCGAGGGGAGCACGAGCTGAACGCGGGCTGGCCGGTCGAACTGCGCGAGGGGGACATCACCCTGCGCCCGATCCGGGTCCGCGACCAGCGCCCCTGGCAGGAGATCAGCCGCCGCAACCGGGACTGGCTGCGGCGCTGGGAGGCCACCGTCCCGCCCGCCCCGTCGGGCAGCACCGCCGGGTCGCGGCCGACCTACCGGCAGATGGTGCGCTACCTGCGCGGCGAGGCGGCCGCCGGCCGGATGCTGCCGTTCGTGGTGCTGTACCGGGACCAGCTGGTCGGCCAGCTCACCGTGGGCGGCATCACCTGGGGCTCGATGTGCTCGGCCAACGTCGGCTACTGGGTCGACGAGACCGCGGCCGGCCGCGGCATCATGCCGACCGCGGTGGCGCTCGCCGTCGACCACTGCTTCCGCACCCTGGGTCTGCACCGGGTCGAGGTCTGCATCAGACCGGAGAACCGGCCCAGCCGGCGGGTCGCCGAGAAGCTCGGCTTCCGCGAGGAGGGCCTGCGGCCCCGGTACCTCCACATCGACGGCGACTGGCGTGACCACCTCGTGTACGCACTGACGGCGGAGGAGGTTCCGGAGGGGATGCTGACTCGCTGGCGCTCGGTCAGAAGTGGCCTCCGGCCCGGTAATTGAATGTATGTTCGAAATAGATATCGATATGGCATCGCGCCCGGGTCGAGCCGTCACAAATACCGGCAAAATAGTCGGAGAATCAGCTTGATCACACGACACGCCGCGCCAAATTGCTGCCAGGCCTTCTCCTACGCCCGTACCGTGTGAAACGTGAGCAGTAGCGGCCTTATCTACGCGGTCATCGTAGGGGCCTGGGCTGCCTATCTGGTGCCGATGTGGCTCCGCAGGCAGGACGAGCTCAACGAGTCACGTCCGACGGAACGCTTCAGCACCGCGATCCGCCTGCTGGCCGGACGGTCGGCCATGGAGCGGCGAGCGGCCAGGACCCTGGGTGACCAGACCGACGGCGACGACGGCACGGCCGGCGTCGCCCCCGACCTCGACCCCGGTTCCGGCCTCGGCTCCGACGCGGGGTCCGACGCCGACGCCGGAGCCGGCTTCGACGCGGTCCCGGACCCCGCGCGGCGGCCCGACGCGGCGCGCCCGTACGAGCCGGCGCCCGAGTCGGTGCCCGAGCCGACGCGTGAGCCGGAGCGTGAGTCCGAGTCCGAGCCCGTCGTGGCGCCGGTGCCGCGCCTCGAGGCGCCGCACGGCCAGGGCGGGCACGGCCAGACCGCCCACGGTCACGGCTCGCACGCGTCCGGTCATCCGCAGGGTGCGGCCTCCGTCGAACGGCGGGCCAGGCTGCTGGCCCGGCGGCGCCGGATGGTCACGGCGCTCTTCCTCGCCTTCGCGCTCGGTGCCATCGCGGCGGCGGTCTCCGGAGTGGCCTTCATCTGGCTGCCGATGATCCCGGCCCTGCTCCTCACCCTCTACATCGGTCACCTGCGGCGGCTGGAGCGCCAGCGGTACGAGGTCAAGTTCGACCGGGCGCGCGCCGCCCAGGCCGCCGAACGCCTGCGCGCCCGTGAGCGCGAACGCGCCGCGGCGGACCGGGACCGCGGCTCCGCACCGAACGGGCACGACGCGGCGCACGCCGCCGACCCGGACCGGCCCCACCTGCGGCTCGCCGCCGAACCCGGCGGGCACGCGGGCGCCCACCAGGGTGCGGCCGGACCGCGGGCCGCCGGGCCGGGGACCGACTCCGACCCGGACCTCGAGGGGACACGTGGTGGCGGGCGGCAGGGCCGCGGCGCCCGGCCGCAGGCGGCGACCACCGCCGTCGCCGAGGCGACCGAGCACGAGGAGTGGGTGGACGGCATGCGCGAACGCGGCGCGGCCGGGCCCGACTCCTGGGAGCCGGTCCCCGTCCCGCTGCCCACCTACGTCACCGCGCCGGTCGCCCCCCGGGTCACCCGCAGCCTCGACCTGAACGCACCCGGCACCTGGGACTCCGGCCGCACGGCGGCCGCCCCGCCCCGCGCCAACACCCCGCTCTTCGACCAGTACGCCGAACACACCCCGCCCGCCGCCGAGGCCGACTGCCGGCCCCGCCTGCGCGCCGCCAACGAGTGACCGGGCCCCGTCCGGTCCGCTCCTGACCGCCGACGCCGACCCGACCGCCCCGCCGCAGGCCACCGCCACCGCGGCGGGGCGGTCCGTCCACCGAGGCGGTCATGAGTGGCCCGGCGGAGGTGATAGAGTTTCTTCTCGTTGGGGCTGTGGCGCAGTCCGGTAGCGCACCTCGTTCGCATCGAGGGGGTCAGGGGTTCGAATCCCCTCAGCTCCACCCAATGTCAAAGGCCCTTCCGGGATCATCCGGGAGGGCCTTTGATCGTCTGTACAGCAGTGAAGTACAGCAACTACGCCGGGTGCTCGGGCGCTTCGGGAGTGGTGATGTGCTTCCCGAGCTTCTTCAGCGCCCGACGGGTCGCCTCTGACGGTACGTGGGTGTAGATCTCCATCGTGACCGCGATCTTGCTGTGCCGGAGGATCTGCATCGCGATCCGCGGGTGCACGTCCAGCGCGGCGAGGAGCGACCCGCAGGTGTGCCGGGTGTCGTGCAGCCGGATCACGCGGACGCCGGCCAGCTCGCACCGCCGCTTGAACGAGCGGTTGAAGTTGCGCGGTTCGATCGGCGAGCCGGTGCGGGTGGTGAAGGCGAAGTTCAGCCCGGCCCACAGGTCGCCGGTGGAGCGCTTGGCGGCGGCCTGCACCTGACGGCGGAACCGCAGGGCTGCCGTGCAGATGTCCGGCAAGGGAAGGACCGCGGTCGACGCATCGGTCTTGGTCTCGTCGTGGACGAGCTGACGCCGGATCCGCTGCAGCTGGGCCTCCACCGTCAGCAGCTCGGCGTCCAGGTCCACCGAACCCCACGTCAGGCCCAGCACCTCACCGCGCCGCAGGCCGAGCACCAGGATCAGCACGTACGCGGCGTAGAACGGGTCTCCGTCGCGTCGCGCGGACTCCAGGAAGGTCTTGGCCTCCTCGACGGACCAGGGTTTGCGAGGGGCCCTCCTGGGCGCTCGGAGCTTGACCAGGGCGGCGAGGTTCTTCGTGATCAGTTCCTCGGAGATGGCCGTCGTCAGCGCCGAGCGGAGCGTGTTGCGGGCATCCCGGACGGTGCGGTGCGACAGCCGCTGATCGCAGCACCGGCCGATCGCGCAGCACCTCTGACGCCGCTTCGGGTCACGGTGAGCCGCCGGCCGGGCGGCGTCCTTGCCCTGGGTGCAGCACTGGCAGGCGTCGAGCAGGCTGTTCGTCCACTCGCGGACGTCGCGGACGGTCAGCTTGTCCAGCCGCTTCGAGCCGAGCCCCGGAGCGATGTGCAGGCGGACGTGCATCTCGTACGTCTCGGCGGTCTTGGGCTTGAGGTGCGGGTCGACCACCTGCCGGAGCCAGTAGTCAAGGTAGCCGCCGAGCGTGGGCGCGCTGGTGGTCACCGGGCCGGCCTTGGCCGCGGCGTGCAGCTTCAGCCACTTGTCGTGGGTCTCGGTCCGGGTCTTGCCGTAGACGTACTTCCGGTCGCGGGTGCCGTCGGGCTTGGTGACCCAGACGTACGCGGCGAAGCCGCCCTGCTTCCGCGGGTAGATCGACCCCTCACCGTTGCCCCTCTTGCCGCTCACGCTGCCCACTCCTCAGCGTCGGCGGTGCAGCGGGTGACGTACTCGTCCACCCAGGCCGGGAGGATGCGCCGGTCCCGCCCGATCTTCACGGATCGGATCTGTCCGGTGAGGACCAGCATCTTGGTCTTCGAGAGGCCGAAGCCGAGCATGGCCGCGACCTCGGCCGTCGTGTGCCACCTGCGCTGGATGATCATGCTGTTCGTGGTCATGCTGCCTTCCTTTCGAGTGCTGTTCGGAGAGCCGGGGGAGTGGTGCCTTCGGCGTTGGCGAGGGCTTGGTCGAGGGCTTGGCGCCAGCGGACGCGTTCGGCGACGGCGCGGAGGAGGCGGGTGGCGAGAGGCGTGGCGTCGGGGTCGCCGGGGCGGACGAGGGCCCAGAGGTAGCGGGTCGGGTCGGGACGGGTGGTGGTGTCGCCGAGGACGTCGAGGACCCAGGCGCGGCGTTCGGCACGGTGGTCGGTGAGGGTCTTGCCGGACCACTTGCGGGAGACGAGGACGCGGCGGCCGCCGTAGCCGAGGTGTTCGCGCTTGTGGGCGCGGGCGCGGCAGTTGCCGGCGTGGAGTCCGGGGTGGGCGCCGCGTGGCTGGATGCCGTACAGGAGCCAGTTGGCGCAGGTCGGCGAGCAGGGTTCCCAGCGGAGTTCGGCGGCGAGGCGGTCGATGTGGTCGGCCTCGGTGGCGGTGGTGGCGCTGTGGCACTCGGCGACGGACTTGGTCAGGTACTTGGTGAGGTAGCGGATGCAGCGGCCGGCCTGGTCGGAGCCGACGAGAACGCCTTGGGCGTCGAGTTGGGGGCCGAAGCGGACGACGTGCAGCGGTTCGGCGTCCTGGTCCTGGTCCTGGTCGAGGTCGTCGAGGGCTTCCTCCCAGGTCGGGAGCGGTGTGCCGGTGGTCGGGTCGGTGAAGGCGTCGAGTTCTGGGGCCCAGATGGGGGCTCGGTCGGGGGTGTAGCGGGGCCGGTCGGCGGGCGGCCACCAGACCTGGTGGTAGGTGGCGGCGACGACCTGTCGCAGTTCGGTGCGCGAGATGGTGCCGCGCAGGGCGAGGTGCAGGTGCGGGGCGAGGCGGCGTTGCGGTTCGACGACGGCGAAGTACTGGACGTCGAAGCCGACGAAGCGGCGGAGGTTCTGGACGAACCGGTCGATCAGCTTGGGGAAGTGGAGCGCGTCCCGGGCGGCGCGGCGGTAGTCGTAGTCGGCCGGGTCGACCGGGGTGCCGTTGGCGCGGACCTTGCCGTAGGAGGGCAGGGTGAGGGTGAGGAAGAGGGAGGGTCGGAAGGTCTTGCCGTCCGGGGTGGTGTAGGCCTTGCCGAGGGTGCGGGCCTCGACCGGGCGGCGCGGGAGGTCGGGGGTGTCCTGGCGGCGGCGGGTGGAGCGGACGCGCCGGGCGGTGGTGGCCGGTTCGAGGGTGCCGCGGACGCCGGAGTCGGCGAGTTGTTCGTCGACCTCGGCGAGGACGGCGGCCAGGTCCTCGGCGTTCGGGTCGCCGGCCTCGGTGTGGGCCTTGGTGAGGTCGGCCCGGAGTTCGGTGAGGAAGCGCTGTTCGTCGGTGGCCGGGTCGGCGTCGAGGGCCGGTTCCTCGGTGAGGTGCCAGCCCTCGCGGCACTGGACGGCGCGCAGGCGGCGCTTGCGTTCGGCGCAGGTGGGGCACTGGCTGGCGCGGGTGGAGCCGCAGGGGATGTCGACGATCTCGGTCTGGCCGGTGAGGACGTCGGTGCGGCGGACGGCCACCGGGCGGACGCAGACGCCGTGTTCCTCGGCGACGGTGCGGAGCACGTCCCGGGCCAGTGGCATCCTGGCCCGTTCGGCGCGGGTGGTGCCGGTCACCGGGGCGCGTCCGAGTAGCAGAAGGCGTACAGGGCTTCCATGAGGCGGACGAGGTCCCGGCCAGCGCTGATCGGCGGGAATCCGGCGTCCTCGATCAGGCGGGCGACGTCGAAGATCAGGCGGCGGGTGAAGCGCGGGTCCTCGCCGGCCTCCGGCTCGGGGACGGGGTAGTTGGCCGCGCTGGGGAGGCGGTCATCGGTCATGGCGGGTACCTCCGGTGGTGGGGTGGTTCAGGGGTGGACGGCGGCGAAGGACTTGGCCAGCCAGCCGAGCAGGGAGCGGATCAGGGCGGCGGCGCCGGTGTCGGCGAGCAGGAAGCCAAAGGCTCCGCAGAGGAGCAGGTCGGTGACCTTGAGGGCCTTGTGCCGGAGCAGGACGACGATCAGGGCGCCGAGGAGCAGGACGAGGGAGCCGGAGAGGATCACGGCCGGTCACCACCTTCCGAGGTGCTGTCGAGGGGGCTAGACACTGCGTAGATCGAGTGGTCAGGGTCGTACTGCGCGACGAGCGCGCTGATCTCGGAGTCGGGGACGTAGGCGGCGCGGACGCGGACCGGTTCCGGGTTGCCCTCGTTGCGGACGTAGCCGACGCCGGCCCCGGTGTGCGGGTCGGGCGAGATCAGGTCCGCGTACGCGCCGCGCTCACGGGCGCCGGAGCCGAGGACCATGTCGACCTGCGCTGCTTCGTCCATCCGCAGGGCGACGCGGTCGGGGAAGAGGTTGCGCAGGTTCATCACTTCCTTGCGCGGGTCCTGGAGGGCGCCGACGAGGCAGAAGCCGACCGAGCGGCCCTGGCTGGTCAGGGTGGCGATGGCCGCTTCGGCGCGACGCCGCAGGTCCCGGTCGGACTGGTAGGCGGTGAGGAAGGCGAGTTCGTCGACCAGGAGCACGACGAACGGCGAGTCCGGGGTCGGGACGTGTGAGCGGACGAGGCCGGCGAAGGACCGGGCCCGTTCCTGCATCCGCTCGACGGCGTCCTCCAGGAGGTCGACCATGCGTTCCGGGTCGCAGGCGTACTTGGCGAAGAGGCCGACCCCGAAGGACAGTTCCATCCGCTTGGGGTCCAGTGCCCAGATCTGCACCAGCCCGGCCGCGACGGCGGGCAGCAGCCCCCGGACGACGCCCCACAGGATCGACCCCTTGCCCGCGCCGGTCACCCCGGCCACCAGGACGTGCGTGCCGTGCAGCCGCAGCCGCCACGGGGAGCCGTCCTCGCGGGTGCCGATCTCTACCGACGCCCACCCGGCCGACGGGCCCACCGGTTTGGACGGAGTGCCACCTCCTCCGTTAACTCGGCCACCAGGCGCGCTGCTCGCCGTGAGAGCCGAAGGGCGGCGACCAGGACCCGGAAGCTCCAGAGCCGAGGCCGCCCAGGCCGACGCGGCGGCCGTGCGAGTGCGGCGAGCAAGCGTCCGGAGGTGAAATCGGGCTCGGCGGGCAAGCGTTGCGAGCCGGTCCCACCATGCGCGGAGCCGCTTCGCGAGGGGCGGACGGGTGAGGGTCGGTGCGGCTCGGCCGGTGGTGAAGGGTTCGGCGAGCGGGTCGACCGTCCAGGCCCGGAGCACCACGACACCGCGGCGCGCGCTGGTGACCTCGACCCGGTGGACGCGCCAGGCGTGAGCGATGCCCTGCGCGTGCTGCGCGACCTGGTCCGGTACTTGGCCGGGCAGCAGGCCGATCAGGACGTCCAGCCCGCCCGGGTGGCGGCGGATGCGCGCTATCCGAGGCCAGACGTACTCGTACGGGGCGTCGAAGCGCGGCAGGGGTGCCTGCTGCCACAGCCCGAGGGCGTAGGTCAGGTCCGGCCAGCCGCGCCGGATCCGCGAGCGCAGCGACTTCGCCCGGTACACCAGCGCGGCGACCGGGCCGGCCACGCAGAGGGTCAGGACCAGGGCACCGCCGAGGGGGCCCAGGTGGGCGAGGGCGGTCGAGTAGGCGAGCCAGGCGGCGGCCAGCAGCAGGACGGCGGTCTTGAAGCGAGGGTGGATCGGCTTGGACATGGGGGTGGTTCACCTCTTTCTCGTTGCGGAGGGGGTGGGCACCGGCCCGGCGTACGGCCGTGGTGGCGGTCGGACGCCGGGCCCGGGTGGTGGGTCAGGCCGCGGACTTGGCCGCCGGGCGGGCAGCGGCGGGTGCGCGGAGGCCGGAGGCGCGGAACGAGTAGGCGACCCGGCCACCGTTGTTCACGTACGCGGTGACGGTCAGGCCGTCGAACTCGACCGGGCGGAAGGGCAGTCCGGGCGCCGCGTCCGGCAGGACCGGCAGCACCGGGGCGGCGACCTTCACCCGGGCCGAGGTGTCCCGCGCCTCGGGGTCGGGGTCGACGACGGAGACCACCCAGAGCGGGTGACCGGTCGTCTTGTCGCGCGCCTGCACCTTGGCGCCGCTCTTGCTCGCCTCGAAGTCGGCGACCGGTTCGACGGAGACGGCGAAGGCGCCGGCGGGAAAGACGTCCTCGAAGCGGACGGGGATCGCGCCACGGATGGCCATGAGAGCACTCCTTGTGCACCCCCCTAGACAGTCGAGGATCGACCGCCCCGAGACAGCTGTCGAGGGGGGTAGACAAGACGGTAAGCCGCGGAGGCGGTGAGTGTCTAGGGGTATATACAAAGATCTTGACGGAGCGTCAGTCGACTGCCTGGGTTGCACTTCGGACTGATGCCGAGCCGGTGATGCGCAGGCGCGGGAAGGTGGCGTCAGTCGCGAGCGCTGTTCAGTAGCAGGTCCGAAGTCTCAGCCAAGTGACGCGGCGAACCTGCCCGCCTTTGCGTCGTCCACCGAGACGGTCAGCTTCCCTCGGTGCGAGACCTCCACCTGGTAGAAGTTCGACGTCTCGGGCACATGGCCGACATGTACGGGAAACTCGCACGCCGTGCCCTTGCGGATGCCGCCGCCGAGCTCTCCCTCTGCCACGACTTTGCCGCTGGCGTCGTACACCGTCACAGACGTCCCTTCCAGGATGTCGTCGTAGCCACTTCGACCGGCGCAGCCGTCGGAGCCGACAGGACGATTGGATCCGGAGAGGGTCATCGTGCCGAGCAGGGTGAAGCCCGAGCTGTCCCCCTTCGTTCCGGCGGTCGGGCTTGCAGCAACCTTGCCGTCGGCCCCGGCTGCCGCCCAGGCGAGACCGACACCTCCAGCGCCGATGACGACGCCCGCCACCCCCGTCACCAGAGGCAACGTCCAGCGACTCTTTGTCTTCGGCTCTTGGGGGACAAGGGGAGGGGACTCAGGGGCCGGCGGGATAGGTGGCAGATCCTCGGCATCAGACATGCCCGGCAGCCTCGCAGTCCTGGAGTAGCCCAGGTGCGCGCGTCTCCGAACCGTGACCTGCCTGGGCCTATTCGCTCAACTCGCCTTGGTTAGGCGGAAGATCGATCGTATAGGTCAGCCGAGTACGGTCGGCGCCGAGCACGATGTCAGCTGCCTCAACCACGAGTTCGCCCGCCCAATGGGTTCGCTCGATCGCGAGCACTGTGGAGCCGAGCGGGATCCCGAGCGGGCCGGACTCGGCTTCCAGCACCGGCCGGGCCATGACCTCCTCGGTCACGCGGGTGACCGTGATGCCGATGTGCGCCATCCGCTCGACCACCCCGCGGCCGGCCAGCGGCCCGAGTTCCGGCAGGACGACGACACTGCCCTCGGTCACCGCCAGCGGCTCCCAACTGGTGGACAGCTGGACAGGTGCGCCGTCCGCCAGGAACACGTACTGCGACTGGATCACGGGCGCGCCCTCGGCGATGCCCAGCCGGACGGCCAGCGCGCTGGTCGCGTAGGTCTTCTGCGAGTTGTTGGTCCAGGACGGCTCGACGCTCCGTTCCCGGCTCTCGGCTGCGAACGGGCTCCCGGCGGCCCGGTAGCGGCCCCGCGCGATCCGCGCCGGCACGGGCCGAGAGCGGACGTAGGTGCCGGAGCCCGGCCGCCCCTCGGTCAGCCCTTCTGCGGCCAGCACCCGGAGTGCCTGGCGGACCGGCTGTTCGGACAGGCCGTGATCGCGGCACAGATCCGCGATGCTCGGCATCCGTGATCCAGGCTCACGCGCACCCGAGAGGATCTCGGCGCGCAGTGCGTCAGCGACCCGCAGGTAAGCCGGTCGATCCAACTCCCCCATTGCGGACCTCATCTCACGTTTCGTCACAACAGCTTGACAACCTCGGACCCGAGCTTTCAAGCTCGGATTCGAGCTTCACTCAATGTAGTTGACCGGACGCGTCGCGAGGCGAAGGGGATACAGCCATGACTTGGATCGTCCAGTTCCCGGGAGTGCCGGAGGCGGTCGGGTGTGCGCGGAAGCTGGTCCGCGACGCGCTTCACCGCCTTCCGCAGGTCGACGACGCCGAGCTGATCGTCTCCGAGCTGGTCACCAATGCCATCCTGCACAGCAGGTCCGGGGCCGGCGGCGTGCTCTGGGTGGAGATCCGGCGGCGGCGCGGGGTCATCCGCATCGCCGTCACGGACGAGGGTGCGGCCGGGTCTGAGCCGTCCTACCGAAGCACCGAGGAGGTCGACGACTTCGGCCGGGGATTGGCGATCATGGCCGGACTCGCCGACAACTGGGGGGCCAGCAGTGACGTCGATGACTCCCAGACGGTCTGGGCCGAGCTAGCATCCCCCGCAGAGGTGACGCCTCGCATCCACACGAAGAAGTCCTCATCACGGGGTGTATAGCCCCCTAGACAGTGACGGCTGCGAACCAGCCGCCAGGAGAAGCGCGATGACTGACCGCCCCCAGCACGCCAGGCTGCACCTGCGTTTGCTGATCTTGTCCATCCCCCTAGACTCTGCGCTGACAGGGCCGGACACAGGAGGAGACGTGGCGGGAGAGACGCAGCGGATCGCCGCCATCAAGGACCCGTTCGCGCTGTTGCGGGCGGCCACGGTGCGGTTGGCCGAGGCTCAGCAGGAGGTCACCGAGCTGTCGCGGCTCCGGCAGCGGGTGATCTCCGAGCTGCACGACCAGGGCATGTCGTACGCCCAGATCGCCGCCGAGGCCGGGCTGACCCGGGGCCGGATCCACCAGCTCAAGCAGTCCGCCCCGGCACCCGAGGGCGCGTTCCTCGGGAACGCCCGGCTGATCATCGCCACCCCGCTCAAGCAGGAGGCCGGCAATTCCCGTCCGGTCCTGGCCGCCGAGGACTTCTCCGCGGCCCAGCGCCTCGGCGACCTCGCCCGCTCCTACAAGCTCGACCCGAGCTTCGAGCACGTGCCCATCGGCGGGGAGATCGACCTCAATCGTGAGGACATGATCGTCATCTGCGGCCCCCGGCTCTCCAGCCACGTCGCCGACGTCCTCGCCCAGGACCCGTCGATCAGCTTCGAACGCGCCGAGGACGGCCCGTGGACGCTCCGCGACCACGAGTCCGGCATCTCCTACCGCGCAGGCATGGACTCCACCCCGAAGACCAACTCCGACGTCGCCTACTTCGGCCGGCTCCCGCGCCCGGACGGTCAAGGCCTGATCATGGTCCTGACCGGGATCCACCCGCAGGGCAGCCTCGGCGTCGTCCACCTGATCGTCAACGATCTCGCCGACCTCTACCGCCAGGTCGGCACCGAGCGGTTCTCCGTCCTGGTGAACGTGGACTACGACCCGGCGAACAACGAGCCCGTCAACGTCCGTCTGCTGTCGCCGTTCTACCGTCACCAGGCAGACTGAGCACGTGCATCTGGAGATCGCCACCGAGCCCGCCCACCCGCAGCGTCCCAACGAGGACTTCACCGCCGCGAGCCCGACCGCCGTCGTCCTGCTCGACGGCGCCGGCACCCCGGCCGGATCCGAGAGCGGCTGCACCCACGGAGTCGCCTGGTACGTCTCCCGACTCGGCGTCAGCCTTCTCGGAGCCGTCACCAACCAGCCGGACCGCGCGCTGACCGACTGCCTCGCCGATGCCATCGCGCAGACCGCCGAGGTGCACGCCGACACCTGCGACCTGACCCACCCCGGCACCCCGTCGGCAACGGTCGTCGCGGTGCGACTGGCGGACGAGGCCGTCGAGTACCTGGTCCTGGCCGACTCCACCCTCGTGCTGGAACACACCGACGACCGGGGCCCGGTGGCGGTCACCGATGACCGGGAGGCAATGGTCGGGGCGGCTCTGCGCGGAGCCATGGACGTCGAGACCGCCGGCACTGCCGAACACGCCACCGCCCTGCGCGACTACGTCGAAGCCATGCGAGCCCACCGCAACCAGCCCGAGGGCTTCTGGGTCGCAGCTGCCGACCCCGCTGCGGCGTACGCCTCACTGACCGGCAGCGTGCCCCGGGCAGCCCTCACCGGGGTGACCCTGCTCAGCGACGGCGCGTCCCGCCTGGTCGACCGCTTCGAACTCGCCGACTGGGCCGAGGCACTGAGGCTGATCCGCGAACAAGGCCCCGCCGCGCTGATCCGCGAGGTCCGAGCTGCGGAGCTGAGCGACACCGAGGGCCGGCGCTGGCCCCGCGGTAAGACCCACGACGACACCGCAGTCGTCCGCGTCACGCTGTAACCCGCGAGCCCCGAAGCCGTACCGGAGTCACTGCCGAATTCCGCTTTACCAGGTCAAGGGCGCGCGCCAGCGCGCGCCGCTGACCCGTCCGCGGCGGCCGACGCCGGGCGTGCGGGCTGGCGCCCGGTCCCGGCGCGACCGCCGGATCGGGACAGCAAGAAAGGATGGCACCGGCGACTTCTCGATTCTCCCACCTGCCAGGCGGAGCCCCCACAGGCCATCACTTACTGAGCGGCATCAATGGGGAACGCCTCGATCAGAGCACGAGCGTACGCGGCAGCAGCAATTGAGGCGTATTGCTGCCAAATGTCATTCTTGTATTGGTCGCAGTAGTCGCAAATACCGCGGATAGCTAAGAATCCGTGCTGGCCGGAGCCGTCTGCAATTCCAGATGATTCCATCTCGAAGGCCCGGATGTCGAGAGCGTCTCTCAGCTGGTCGCGGATTTGCGGATTTCTCAGAAGGATATTCGCTGACCCTATCCTTCCGTAATGGACCTTGGGGTGCCCTGGTTTTCGATCGGAGTCCTGCGGGTGCGTCAATGTTCCACGATACGGAGGCTTTGGAGTATGTATTACGTCTGTCGAGTCTGGCGGGCGATCCGCATGGGGTATATTCCGCCCCCGCCGCATGTGCTTCTCCCACGGGTAATGTCCTGAGAGGCGTTCGGCCTCTAAATAGTTAACCATTGCGAGCACCGGCGTGGATGGGGGTCTTGACGCGCCGCGAAAGACCGCCCCTTCTGGGCTTAGGCTGACGAGGTCGTACTGGATTATCCCATAGTGATTAGAGATTACAATATCCCCAAGGCGGACGTGATGTCCCGGCCTTCGGTGGTCAGGGGCTCCCCCTGCGATGCCAACCATGAGTACATCTGTGATTGACCCGAAGGTTCTTAGCAGGCTAGTCGCGGATATTGCTGCCGCGTTATTCCCTGGTTGCGTTTGTAGGGTAAGGACCACACTGTGATCGCCGGATCCATCGCGGGCCGGCATGTGGCCAATTTCATAGATGTTGTGATCGCCTGGCACGTGCATTCTTTGCGGCTGATGAAGCATCGCTTTCGTGGCTGCGAATTCCTTTGGCAGCGCTGTGACTATTCCAAATTCTGGCATGCCGATCGTTCCCCATGGCCGGGCATCCCGAGTCTTGACTATGGATTCCTTTGCATCCTCTTTCGCCATTATTTCACGCTTGAGCATGGCGTGCCACTCGGGTGTCGTTGGAAATATTTCCAATGGAAGGCTGTGAGGTGCTGGATCCTGAAACTATCCGTACAGTAGAAGTGCGGCCCTGGTGATCACATTCGAGCATCGAGAAATAGAGTTAAATTTCGCCCATGTAACACTTTTTCGCACCATGCCATGGAATTTTGATGATCGGCTGTTCAATAGGGACGTGCAACAGGCCTCGGGGCCCTAGCTGGACAGTGGCCGGGCGGATCAGGAGGGATGATCGCTGTGGCAGCGGCTGAGTACGAATGCCGTGTGTCGTTCGCATCGGGGCAGGATGCGCCATGGTCGCGCCTGATCGGGTGACACGTAACGGTTGATCAGAGGTGTCAGAGCTCTTTCGGCACGAATAGATTTCTCGCTAGGTCCGAGAATGAGCGGCAAACAGAGCCTAGAGCCAACCCCGCCGGGGCCGGGGCGGGTGGCTCCACGGCTTTACCCACCTGTCGGGACCGGGACCCGCA
Organism: Kitasatospora sp. MBT63; assembly: GCF_000710465.2. Lineage (GTDB taxonomy): Bacteria > Actinomycetota > Actinomycetes > Streptomycetales > Streptomycetaceae > Kitasatospora. The sequence goes on from NZ_JAIZ01000170.1 coordinate 18,320, forward strand.
CCGAGCAAGACCGGGGGGCCACTCGGCCAAATTGCGGTCAGGCCCAGAAGCCCTGACCGAGTCGCAGCAGCTTACGGCCCCCCGATCATGCTCGGACCCAGACCAGGCAGGACACCGGCCAAAGCCGCTCCGCCACCCGCGGCGCACCGTCCACGCTTCAGGCAGCCAGGGGCCTATTGGGGCTCGAGACCGGGGGCGTCCCTGAACTGTGCTCCGGACGGGCCAGCGAACCATGCCCAGAGCATCGCTCTGGCGTATCCGTGTTGCGGAGTACCCGTCGTCCGGAACGGCCCGCCGGGAATAGGAACCCATCTGTCTTCAGGCCAGGTAAGGGCGGAGATGCGGAGACGTGCAGACCATGTGTAGCGCTTCCTTTGCGCCAAGGCGACGATCTTGATGGAAAAGACCTCGGATGGTGCGAGTACAATCATATTGTTTTCGAAATATGGCTTCTCTTCGATCGCCTCAGGCCCGTCGCCAAAAGTGATCTGTCGAGGGCGTGGCAAGTCTTGGTCGAGATCGACCGCGACGGCAGTGACGCGGGCGGCCCCGCCTCCGGGGTAGCGGACGGAGACGATCGATTCAGGCTCTCCATCGACGCTTTTCTCAATATCGATATCCGTGATCTGAATTGGCTCGTCGGAAATATTTTGCAATTCAAGTAGAATTGTACTGCGCCTGACGTCGTATGGGCTGAATTGCGCAAACCAGTTATAGAGCTCGAGGTAGGGTGGATCTCCCGCAGGTCCCGGGGCTCCTCTGCTGACCGACTCCGGAACTGGCTGACCTAGAAAGCCAGAACTTCCAAGCGCAATCTCCCAGTCCTGTGGGACCTGGCGACGTGACTTCACTTGCAGCAGTGCATTATTTGCCCTGCGCCTTTTTCGGGCGAGGCTGGCGATGAATACGCCAATTGCAAGGAGTGCAAGCCCGCCGATCACGTTGGTTGTGAGGTCGCTAAAGAAGGAGCCGAAGTCCACGCGAAGTCCCTTAGCGGTCGTTTCGAGGCGGGTCAATCAGCGGACAAGGCTTAGATGTCCGGACACGGGTGGCGCTGCTTGGCCGCCTCCCGGAAGGGCTGAGATGGCTAGGCCAAAAACCAGGGAATCCAAATCCTTTGGGTTTTCGCACAGGCTTGCAGCTATCGCTTTTGCAGACCATCCATCCTCGCGTGCAATTCGAAAGAGCTCGGAGAGGAGCCTTGATCCTTCCGGCGTAATGCCGCCGGGCTCGGATGACCTGAATCCTCGCTGTGACAGGTCGATCATCCACTGCCGGCGAGTCCATTCAGTGATGAACTCTAGCTGGTAGAGGCGTTCGACCATGGCGACTGCCGAAACTTTCCAATAGGACTTCAACTTGAAGATGTCATCAAGTCGAAGCTTCCCGACGACCTGGGCGTGGAGTTCATCGGCGGGGACTAGGAAGCTGGCGGCGAATTCATGCGCCTCCTGCTCGATTTGTCGCGAAAGATTCTTCCTCTCGCCTTTGTGGAGAATGATGTGGCCAAGCTCGTGGGCCAGGTCGAACCGCATTCTCTCTGCCGACTTTGAGGTGTTCAGAAATACGAACGGGCGACCCTCAAAGCTGAACTCGAATGCATCCACATCTCGATCATCGATCGGGAGTGAGAATACCCTCACGCCTTTTCGTTCGAGAAGTGTGACCATATTTTTGATTGGCCGGTGGTGTAGGCCCCAGATGGATCTGAGTTGTTCTGCAGCAAGTGCTGGAGGTAGGTCAGAGCTCTCTGAAAGGTCAGGTAGGTCGACCGCTGGAGTTCCGTAGTGCTTGTCGATCCACGCGGCAAGTTCGATTGCGAGTGAACTGATTGCCAATACCCGTGTGATCTGGCGCGAGCTTACTGAAGAGAGGGCGCGAAAACTGACCCCAGACTCATCAATCAAGGGCGCATCGTCCGCCAGGAAGAATTCGGGTGGAACGTCAAGCGCGGCAGAGATCTGTGCCAGCGGAGGGGAATCAACGTCGCCGGACTCCCATGCCGTAACAGTTCTGCGTGTGACGCCACACATTTGGGCCAGGCCCTGCTTGGTCAGGGCCCGGCGCTCCCGTGCAAGAGTCAAACGCGAAGGGTTGAAGGACCTAAAGTCATGCTGGTCGAGTGACCATCGGGTCTTCTCCGTCATCGTCGTCCTCGTTGCGTTCGATCGGTGCTACCGCACCAGTTACTGGTACGGGGGGAATCAGGATGCGTTCGATCCAGTCCCCTACAAGCCCATCGTCCCCTACCTGAACGGGAAGGGACAGCTCGACCCGGACCATATCGTCCTCGGGGTGAAGCACGAGGAACCAGGTCGAGCAGGCCTCGTCGGCTGGAAGGCCGTCAAGAGCTCGCGGTAGCTCCAGGTCTAGGGCGAGCTGACCGAATACCGCGTTGCGCCGCACGCGTTCCTTGGTCTTGGGGCCGCGTCTCCGGGTCAGTTTCGGATCTCGCGCACCGTCGATCCCCGTGTAGCTGTCGCCGGAGACGACCGCAAACGCTAGCTGGCGCTCGGAGGAGTACGCGGTCTCGTAGTTGCCCGTGGAGCCGATGCGCCACCCTCTCCGCAGCTTCAGCAGCTGGCGGCGCAGTCCGGCGAGTGTCTCCGCCCACATCGTGATGCCAGCGAAGTTGCGGGGGTAGTACGGGCTGGACACACGACCCCGGGCGTCGTCGCCAGCGATGACGGCGCGATGGATCTTGTCGACGGACAGGCCCATCGTGGCCAGTCGTGCATCTGCTTGCTCAGGTGGAACGATCTTGCTGCGTCGAGCAGGGACCTGCTCAGGCTGCTGGGCCACGGTGCCTCCGGAGAGCGACTTCCTCATACGGTACCTCATCTGAGGGGAAAAAAGAGGAAGATCGGGTCGACGGTGGCGCTCGCTGGCGGTGTGCTCGTTGACCAGCCAACAACACGCCACCGACATGGCTTCGTGGGTGCACCTCAGGTTGTGCCGGCTTGATCTCCAGTGGCGCAGGCGGATCTTGGTGCGAATTGTGGCGCGAGAGCGTGCGGTAGCCCGTGCGCTGGGCGCGAGCGCCACCGATCCGGCGTGACATCGATGGGTGGTTGCCTGCGCAGTTCAAGGCCAGGCCTTCGGGGTGCGGGGAGTCCGTCCCCTGTACAGCAACTGGGTACAGCAACCGCAGCACCCGCATGGGACCAACAGGGGCGAGTCGTGGCCGTCTGGCTAGGCCACGGAGACCCCGGCGAACGTCCCGCCGGTAGTTCGCATCGAGGGGGTCAGGGGTTCGAATCCCCTCAGCTCCACCCAACGACTGTTCTCGAGTTGGCTCGGGAATGGTTGGCGAGATCCCGTCTGGTCCATGTGGCCAGGCGGGATTTCTGCTTTGTATGGGCCGGTGGAGGCGGAGAGCATGCCGGGACCGCCGTGGGGCCGGGTGGACAACGGTGGCTGATGGTGGGGATCTTCGGGACGCGGTCGGACTGCTTGTCAGTGGCCCGGTGGTGGGCGGCCGTTCGGGACCAGGTCGGCCGGTGTGGAGTCTTCACTGACGCCTTCGGCGGGGTAGCTCGACCGAGGTTTCCGGCCGCTGGTGGTGTGCCGCCAGCCGTCGTCCCGGCCCGCCAGGCCGCCCTTGCCGATGCGGTACGGATCGAGGTTCACCCGCTCGGCGACGCCGAGGACGCCTGCCGGCAGTACGACGAGGACGGTTACGAAGTCACGGACCGGCTCCGGGAGTTCCTTACTGCCTGGGGCGGGCTCACGGTCACCTGGAAGTGGCGGGGGAGCGGCGAGGTGCTCACCACCTCGGTCGAGCCGACCCCGGAGTCCACCCGTGCGACGCCGCGGAACCTGGGCATCTTCGGCTCGTGACAACCCGGGCGGCACGCCCTGAGGTGACGCATGACGTAGGACTGGACGTCTTCAACCGGCTTTCTCGACGCGCGGCGGGCCGCCTCCGGCGGTACGTGGGCGAGCCTTCCCGGGTGACCGCGGTCGAGGTGGCCGTCCCGGTGGCGTGAGTGGAGGAGCTGACGCCGGATCCGCTGTGGCCGGGGCCGTCACGGTGTGGCTCCGATCGGGACGGCCACGGCCGCCGCTTCGGTGGCGTCGACTGGCACTGCGGCTTCCGGGCGGCGCAGGTCGAGCACGATCAGGACGACCGCCGCGACGCCCAGGTAGATGAGCAGGGTGGTCAGCGCCCGGCCGGTTCCGTGGCCGTCGAAGTAGATCGTGTGGTGCAGCAGGATGTAGCCGTTGCGGGGTGGCAGGTAGGGGCCGAGGTCGCGCCAGAAGGCGGGCAGGTAGGGCACGCCGGTCGCGCCGCCGGAGGAGGGGTTGCCGAAGAGGATCATCACGACGACCGTCACCAGGGTGCCCACCGGCCCGAGCAGCTTCTGCAGGACCGCGGCGACGAAGGCCACCACTGCGACGATCAGCGTGCAGATCGGCCAGGTGATCCAGAAGCTGCTGCTGGGGAACCCCTGCAGCCAGTAGCAGACGATCACATCGATGACGAGGCCGCTCACGACGGCGAATCCGGCGAGCTGGGCGGCGCGCCAGCGGCCGGCCGCCCTCCCGGTCGCGGCCATGAGCAGGGTCGAGCTCATGTATCCGCCGATGAGCAGCGGGACCAGCATGAGCCCTTGGACCAGGCCGAACGGGTCCTTGGGCGCCAGCGGCGTCGGGGCGTACTGCTGCACCTGCAGGGTCTGGCCGGTGGCCTTGGCCGCGTCCTCGAACTTCGCCACGAGGTCGAGCGGCGCCAGGTCGCTCATGGACGGCACCACGATCAGGGTGTTCGAGCTGCCCGAGGAGATCAGCGCGCCGAACAGCCGGGCTTCGTCGATCGCGGTCCTGGCTGCGGCTTCGTCCGGGTACGGGGTGACCTTGAGGGAGATGTGCTGCTCGGCCGCGGCCAGGACGGGGGAGGTGCCGACGGCACCGAACGGCAGGTCGGTGGCCTTCGGGGCGTGCGAGGCGCTCATGTAGTTGGTGGCGAACAGGCATTGCATGACGGCGCAGATGCCCAGTGCCACGAGGATTCCGGTCAGGGCGCGCCGGCTGTCGGGCGGGCTCGCCGCGGGGGGTGTCTGCGCTGCTGCGCCGGCTTTCCGGGCCGCCGCCCTGGCCGGGCGGATGCGGCCGTACCAGGCGATGACGGCGGTTCCGGCGAAGGCGTAGAGGAACAGGACGACGAGCGGGGTGGTGATGTCGCTCCCGCCGAAGTAGAGCACGTGGTTGATCAGGGTGACCGCGCTCTGCGGTGGGAAGAGCACACCGACGTTGCGCCAGTAGACCGGTAGCAGGTAGGTGCCGAGCCCACCCGCGGGCGGGCCGCCGATGACGATGAAGAGCACCGCCACGAGCAGGGTGCCCATCTTGCCCACCAGGGCCTGCATCGCGGCAGCGGCCAGGGCCACCGCCGAGGTGACGAGCCAGAAGCACGGCAGCAGCGGCCAGAAGTGGCTGCTGGAGTACGCGCCGATCCCCAGGCCGGCGATCAGGTCGGTCAGTACCGCGCCGACCAGCGCGTATCCGGCCAGGATGACCGCGCGCCACGGTGCGGCGGCGGTGCCGTGGGCCGCCTTGTAGACCAGGACGGCGGCCAGGTACCCGCCGATCAGCAGCGGCAGCAGCAACAGCGACGTCACTGCGCCGACCGGGTCGGTGGACGCGAGCGGCCTGACCGTCTGCACGGTCACCGGCCGGTCCAGCTTGTGCGCCGCCGCCACGAACGCCGGCTCCAGCTCGGTCTGGGTGAAGAAGCTCTTCGACGGAACCACGATCAACGTGTCGGCCGAACCACCGCTGAGGTACGCGCCGTACAGCTCGCCCCGATCGGCTGCTTCCGTCACCGCCGACGGGCTCGGGTAGGCGGTCAGGGCCAGCCCGGTCCTCGACGCGACCTCGGCGACCACGGGGGAGGGCGGCCCGGTCACACCGAAGGGCATGTTCCGTGGCACGAGCAGCTGCTGGGCACTGACCAGGCACAGCGCGAGCAGGGCCTGTGCGAAGAGCACCAGTCCGAGGGCGAGGGCGACCTTGGCTGCGGCACGACGTGCGCCCGTGGCCGACGCAGCCTGTTCCGCCATCCCTGACCTCCAGCCGACCGTCGTTGCGGGCACCAGGGGACGTACCTGCGGGTGCACGGTGTCCCGATGCCTTGTGACGGGGCCGTGCCGCCGCGCCCGCGCCTTCGGCCCGCTTCGTTCCGTAAGCCATCACGACACGGGCCCGCCGGCCCGGCAACCCGGGAGGCACCCGTAGGTGAGACCGAGGCCGGCGGAGGAACGCGTGCCGTGGCCGGGCGCCTGCCCCGCTTCGGCCCGGGCCGGCCCGGGGCCCGGCCGGTCGGCGTACGATCGCGGCACGCCCGCCCGCCGCCCGGGCCGGAGGCGGGTCCGGTCGCGTCCCGGGAGTCAGGGGAGTTTGCCGTGCTGGAGGCCTTCGCCGAGTTGTCGACGCCGCTGCTGGCGGACGCGTGCGTGCGGGCGGGGGTGCCGTTGCGGGTGGCGCCGGCCGGGATCGGGGCGGTGGTGGCCGGGCAGCGGGTCGCCGGGCGGGTGCTGCCGGCGCGGCACTACGGCAGCGTGGACGTGTTCCTGGAGGCGTACGGGACGGCCCGGCCGGGTGAGGTGCTGGTGATCGACAACGGTGGCCGCACGGACGAGGCCTGCGTCGGCGACCTCGCGGTGCTGGAGGCCGGCGCCGCGGGCGTGGCCGGGCTGGTGGTGTGGGGACTGCACCGGGACACCCCCGAGCTGGTGGAGATCGGCCTGCCGGTGTTCAGCTACGGCAGCCACCCGCCGGGTCCGGTGCGGTTGGCGGAGCGGGAGCCCGAGGCGCTGCTGACCGCCCGCTTCGGGCCGCACCTGGTGAGCTCCGAGGACCTGGTGTTCGGGGACGAGGACGGCGTGCTGTTCGTCGCCGCCGACCGGGCGCAGGAGCTGCTCGCCACGGCGCGGCGGATCCGGGAGACCGAGCGCGAGCAGGCCCTCGCCATCCGGGACGGCCGGACGCTGCGGCAGCAGACCGCCTTCGACGACTACCTCGCGCGCCGGGCCGCCGACCCGTCGTACAGCTTCCGGCAGCACCTGCGCCGGATCGGCGGGGCGATCGAGGAGTAGGACGCACCGCGACCGCACCGGGAACGCACTGCGATCCCTTTGTTGGCAAGGAGTTTCACCCGATCGGGCGAGATTGGGGGCGCTCGGCGGGGTCGGCCGCGCCGGGCGCCTAGCCTCGTGACGGATCATCGGGGGACCGGCCTGTGCGACGGTGCCGGAATTCCGGGCCCAGTGCTGTCCGCCCTCGTTGATGTCATGGTGCCGCCATCGTCGACGAAGGGCCGACGCACGTGTCGCAGCCGTTTGAACTGCCGGATTTCTACCTGCCGTATCCGGCCCGGCTCAACCCCCATCTGGAGGAGGCCCGGGAACACACCAAGCGGTGGGCCCGTGAGATGGGGATGCTGGAGGGGTCGGGCGTCTGGGACGAGCACGACCTCGACTCGCACGACTACGCCTTGCTCTGCGCCTACACCCATCCCGACTGCGACGGCCCGGCGCTCTCGCTGGTGACGGACTGGTACGTCTGGGTCTTCTTCTTCGACGACCACTTCCTGGAGTTCTTCAAGCGGACCCAGGACCGCGAGGGCGGCAAGGCGTACCTGGACCGGCTGCCGGCGTTCATGCCGATGGACCTCGCGGCCGGCTTCCCCGAGCCGACCAACCCGGTCGAGGCGGGGCTGGCCGACCTGTGGGCGCGGACCGTGCCGAGCATGTCGATGGAGTGGCGGCAGCGCTTCGCGGAGAGCACCCGCAACCTGCTCGACGAGTCGGACTGGGAGCTCGCCAACATCAACATCCACCGGATCGCCAACCCGGTGGAGTACATCGAGATGCGCCGCAAGGTCGGCGGCGCGCCCTGGTCGGCCGGCCTGATCGAGTACGCGGCGCAGGCCGAGGTGCCCGCGTCGGTGGCCGGTTCGCGTCCGCTGCGGGTGCTCAGGGACGCCTTCTCGGACGGCGTGCACCTGCGCAACGACCTGTTCTCGTACGAGCGGGAGATCCTGGACGAGGGCGAGCTCAGCAACGGCGTCCTGGTCCTGGAGACCTTCCTGAACTGCACCACCCAGCAGGCCGCGGACGCCGTCAACGAACTGCTCACCTCGCGGCTCCAGCAGTTCGAGAACACCGTCTTCACCGAACTCCCCCCGCTCTTCGCCGAGACGGGCCTGGACCTGCTGGGCACGGCCCGGGTGATGGCGTACGTCAAGGGCCTGCAGGACTGGCAGGCCGGCGGCCACGAGTGGCACCTGCGCTCCAGCCGGTACATGAACGGCAGCGCGGACGGCGCCGCGGCGGCCACCCACTGGGAGCCGTACCGGATCGGCGGGATCGGCACCTCGGCCGCCGACCTGGGCCGGGCGGCCGGGCTGCTGGACGCGGGCAGCCGCCGGCGCAGCCACAGCCATGTGCCGCACCAGGAGGTCGGGCCCTCGCGGCTGCCGGAGTTCTTCATGCCGTTCGAGGTCAGGCTGAGCCCGTACCTGGACGGTGCCCGCGGGAACGTGGTCGGCTGGGCTCGGGAGATGGGCCTGCTGGACGTGCAGCCGGGGGACCCGGGTTCGCACATCTGGAGCGAGGAGAAGCTGGTCGACTACGACTTCCCGCTCTGCGCGGCCGGCATCGACCCCGACGCCTCGCCGGAGCAGCTGGACCTGAGTTCGGCCTGGCTGACCTGGGGGACCTACGCCGACGACTACTACCCGGTGGTGTTCGGCCGCTCCCGTGACCTGGCCGGCGCGAAGGCCTGCACCGAGCGGCTGGCCGCCTTCATGCCGGTGGACGCCGAGGCCATGCCGGTCCCGCTGACGCCGATGGAGCGCGCGCTCGCCGACCTCTGGCGGCGCACCGCCGGGCCGATGACGGTGGAGGCCCGGCGCAGGTTCCGCACGACGGTCGAGTCGATGACCGACAGCTGGCTCTGGGAGCTGGCCAACCAGGCGCAGAACCGTATCCCCGACCCGGTCGACTACCTGGAGATGCGGCGGGCGACCTTCGGCTCGGACCTGACCATGAGCCTGTGCCGGCTCGGGCACGGCAACGAGGTCCCGCCGGAGGTCTACCGGAGCGGCCCGCTGCGCTCGCTGGAGAACGCGGCCGCCGACTACGCCTGCCTGATGAACGACGTGTTCTCGTACCAGAAGGAGATCGAGTACGAGGGCGAGATCCACAACGGCGTGCTGGTGGTGCAGAACTTCTTCGACTGCGACTACCCGACCGCGCTGGCGATGGTGCACGATCTGATGACCTCGCGGATGCGGCAGTTCCAGCACGTCGCCGAGGTCGAACTGCCCCTGCTGTACGAGGGGTACGACCTGGGCCCGGAGGCGCGGGACGTCCTCGACGGCTACGTGGTGGAGCTGGAGAACTGGCTCGCCGGGATCCTCGAGTGGCACCGGGAGTGCCGTCGCTACGGTGAGGCCGATCTGGTCAGGCACTTCGGCGGCGGGCTGCCGCAGGCACCGCCGGAGGTCCCCGGCGGCAGGGCCGGGTTCGGCCGGCCGAGCGGCCTCGGCACCTCGGCGGCCCGGATCCTCGAACTCCTCGGCGCGGGCGGCTGATCCGCGCCGCCGGGTCGCCGCCCGTTCCCCGTGGACGGGTGGCGCCCCGGCGGCCGGGGCCGGCCGGCCGGTTCAGCCGACCGGTGCGGGCTCGGGGCGGGTGGCTGCGGGGGAGCGGTCGCGGGAGCGGCGCTCCAGGGTGACCGAGACGACGGCGAGGACCAGTGCGGAGGCGGCCAGCAGGGCGCCGACCCAGTTGGGGGCGGTCGCTCCGAGTCCCGCGGTGAGGACCAGTCCGCCGAGCCAGGCGGCGAGCGCGTTGCCGAGGTTGAAGGCGCCGATGTTGACGGCGGAGGCGAGGGTGGGGGCGTCGGCGGTCTGGTCCAGGACGCGCTTCTGCAGCGGCGGGACGGTGGCGAAGCCGAAGGCGCCGATCAGCGGGATGGTGAGCGCGGCGAGCGGCTTGCTGTGCGCGGTGAAGGCGAACAGGGCGAGGACCACGGCGAGCGAGCCGAGCGCGACGAAGAGCATCGGCATCAGCCTGCGGTCGGCGTAGCGGCCGCCGACCAGGTTGCCCGCGACCATGCCCAGCCCGAACAGCACCAGCAGCCAGGTCACCGAGCCGTCCGCGTAGCCGGCGGCCTCGGTCATCATCGGGCTGATGTAGGTGATCGCCGCGAACACGCCGCCGAAGCCGAGCACGGTCATCGCCATCGCGAGCACCACCTGGACGTTGCGGAAGGCCGCCAGCTCGCGGCGGATCCGGGCCTCGCCGCGGCGGGGGCGCTCGTCCTGGGGGATCAGGGCGGCGACCCCGAGCAGGCCGAGCACGCCGAGTGCGGCGACCAGGACGAAGGTGATCCGCCAGCCGAGCTGCTGGCCGATCAGGGTGCCGAGCGGGACGCCGACCACGTTGGCGACGGTCAGGCCGGTGAACATCATGGCGATGGCGCCGGCCTGCTTCTGCGGGGCGACCAGGCGGGCGGCGACGATCGAGCCGATGCCGAAGAAGGCGCCGTGGGCCAGGGAGGCGATCACCCGGCCGGTGAGCATCACGCCGAAGGTGGGGGCGGCCGCGGAGACCAGGTTCCCGGCGATGAACAGGCCCATCAGGGCCATCAGCATGCGCTTGCGGCTGATCCGGGTACCGAGCACGGCGAGGACCGGCGCGCCGACCACCACGCCGAGCGCGTAGCCGGTGGTGAGCAGGCCGGCGGTGGGGATCGGGATGCCGTAGGACGCGGCGACGTCCGGCAGCAGTCCCATGATCACGAATTCGGTGGTGCCGATGCCGAAGGCGCCGATCGTGAGCGCGAGCAGGGCGAGTGGCATGGGGGAGCCTCTCGGTGTGGTGGCGAACGGGGGTACGGGCTCCGACAGTAATTGCACGCGCCGATACTTGCAAACGCGTGATATCGGCTTGTGCCTTATATTGTCCACGCCGGATATTGCGCGCGTCGACTACCCTGGGCGGTACGACCCCGGAGGGAGTCCCGATGAGCCGACCCGAACCCGCGCTCGCCCAGGGCTGGTGTGCGCTGTCCGCGCTGCACGGCCGGATCGAGACGCACGTCGAACGGGCCCTGCAGGCCGCGCACGAGCTGAGCGTCCGCGAGTTCTCGGTGCTCGACGTGCTCAGCGCCCAGCACGACGGCGAGGGCGGCCACTTCCGGATGCACGAGCTCTCGGAGGCCGTGGTGCTCAGCCAGAGCGCGACCACCCGGCTGGTGAGCCGGCTGGAGGAGCGCGGCCTGCTCACCCGCTACCTCTGCGCCACCGACCGCCGGGGCATCTACACCGACGTCACCCCGGCGGGCCTCGCCCTGCTGGAGCTGGCCCGCCCGGTCAACGACACCGCGCTGCGCGAGGCGCTGGACACCGCCGGGCAGCGGCCCGAGTTCGCCCCGCTGGTGGCCGCCGTCCGGGCCACCGTCCCCGCCGGCGACTGAGCGGCCGGCCCCCGGCTGCGGACCGGAGGCGGCAACGCCGAAGGCCCGGCCGGAGCGGACTCCGGCCGGGCCTTCGGTGTCGTACGGGCGGTTCCCGTCAGCTGCGGTACGGGTCCGGCTGCGGGGCGTGCGGCTGGCGCTGGGCCGGGACCGGCCCGGCCGGGCGGCGCCCGCGCGGGTGGCGGGTCAGCGTGTAGCCCGCGACACCGGCCAGCGCGGCGAGCGCCCCGCCGGCGATGGTCCAGAACCAGCGGGTGTTCCAGCCGGAGAAGACGTCCGAGTACCAGTGCGACTCGGGCTCCGCCGGGGCCGCCGCCCGGGAGGCCGCCGCGTTCGGCGCGGCACTGCCGGTCGCCGCGGCGCCGGGGGCGGCGGTGGAACCGGCGTTGACCGGCGGCACCAGCGGCGCCTTCAGCGAACCGCCCTCCGGCTGGGCGTCGTCCGCCCCGCCCTTGGCGGTGATGTGCACCTGCACCTGGGCGGCCAGGCCCAGGTCGGGCTGCGGCACGTCGCCGACCGACAGCCGGACGTAGTACGTCCCCGGCAGCGGGTCGCCCGACCACGGCTCGGCCCAGGACCGGATCTGCCGGAGCGTGCAGCTCAGGCCCACCGAGGCGGCGCTCTGCTGGGCGGTGGCGTTCTGCGGGCCGGCCGTGCAGGACTGCCGGCGGCGCAGACCGTCGAACAGCTCCACCGACCAGGTCTGCGGGCCGGTCCGGTCCGCCGAGGGCGGCAGCGTGACGTTGACCTGCACGGTGTCGGTCTGGCCCTCGGAAGCGGCGAACGCCCAGTACAGGTAGTCACCGGTGGAGGCCGCCACGGTGGCGTCCTGGCCGGGCGCCAGGGTGGCGGCGGTCAGGAAGGTGGTGCCCGCGGTGGTGACCGGGCCGGCCGAGGCCGACGCGGACGGGGACGGTGAGGCGGAGGGCGAGGCGGCCGAGGCCGCCGGGGCCGCGAGCGCGGTCAGACCGAGCGCGAGCAGCCCGGCCCGCAGGGCCTTGAGCGGGGTACGCATCGTGGTACGCATCGTCAGTTCTCCCGCCAGACGGCGATTCGCCAGCGTGCCACCCAGCCGAAGACCAGTCCGGTGAGCAGGCCGGCCAGGGTCAGGGTGAGCAGCAGGATCCAGCCGCGGCCCAGGCCCATGGCCGGACCGTCGGGGGCGGGCGAGGCGGCCGCCACGTCCACCGTGAGCTCCAGTGGCAGGCCGGGGTCGGCCTGCACGCCGGGCTGTGCGGCGAAGGAGTTGCTGACGATCAGGCAGACCGTACCGTCGGCCGAGGGCCGGCCGGCCGCGGAGGCCGCCGCCGAGGACTTGCCGGAGGGGGCGGAGGGGCTGTCGGAGGCGTCCGGCGCGTCGGGGGCCGACCAGCGCACGCCGGTCGAGGCGACGTCGGTCCGGCCGCTGCCCGCGTCGCTGCCGCGGACCAGTTCCTGGCCCGCGGTGTCGGTGGCCTGCAGCAGCACCCCGTAGTCCCGGGCGACCGCCCGGTCCGGGGTGACGCTGACCGAGGCGCGCAGCTCCTGGCCGGCCTTGACCGGCACCCGGTAGACCCGGTGCTCGGAGAACTTCTCACGGTCGGTGTAGACGCCGGGGGTGAGCACCGGCGCGGTCTCGCACTTGTCGGTGCCGGAAGCCTTGGCGGGCGTCACGTTGTGGGTGTCGGCGGCGCGGCCGACCAGCTGCTTGACCTTCTGGGTCAGCTGCTCCTGGGTGCGCACGTCGGTGTAGGTGCCGCCGGTCGCGTTGGCGATGCAGAGCAGCTGCTGGCGGGTCTTGTCGTCGTGCGCGAGGCCGAGGGTGTCGACGACCAGCGGGATGCCCCGGGCGGCGAGCTCACGGGCCACGTCGCACGGGTCCGGCGGGGCGCAGGAGTCCTCGCCGTCGGTGATCAGCACCACCCGGCGGGTGGTCGGGCCGTCGCCGAGGTCCTGGGCCGCGCCGCGCAGGGCCAGGCCGATCGGGGTCCAGCCGGTGGGCCGCAGGGTGGCCACCGCGGTCTTGGCCTCGACCTTGTCGGTCTTGCCGACCGGGAAGAGCTGCTTGGTGTCCTTGCAGCCCTCGGTCTTGTCGTTGCCGGGGTAGGTGGCGCCCAGGGTGCGGATGCCGAAGTCGGCCTCCGGCGGGAGCGCGTCGATGACGTCGCTCAGCGACTTCTGGGCGACCGAGATCCGGCTCTTGCCCTGGATGTCCTCGGCCCGCATGGAGCCGCTGACGTCGAGGACGAGGTCGACCTTGGGGGCCTCGCGGGTGGCGGCGGGTGCGCCGCCGCTGGGTTCGTCGGCGTGGGCCGGGAGGCCGCTGAGCACCGCACCGGCGGTTATCGCCAGTGCGGCCAGCAGGCCTGCCGGCCGGGCCGGCCGTCGGGAACTGGTGGTCGTCACGGCCCGATCCTATGGATCATCAACTGGGAACACCCAATGTGCACCGGATCCGCGAACTTCCCTTGCCCGGGAAGGGATCGGACACCGCCGAGGGGAGGTCGGGCGGCGCGGCGGGCGGGTGCGGCGGTCCGGCAATATCGGACACACCGACAGGAAGCCCTATAAATATGGCTAATTCTCGTTAGGGTGCTCGAAGAGCCGGACCGGAGCCCGACCGAAGGGCCCGGCCCCCGCACCCGCCGGAAGGACCCCGCCCGTGAGCAACCTCTTCGCCATCGCCTACCCGGACCTCGCCACCGCCCAGAAGGTCCGGGACGAGACGGTCGGCCTGCAGAAGCAGAAGCTGATCGAGCTGGAGGACATCGTGGTCGTGGAGCGCCGCGAGGACGGGAAGATCAAGCTGCACCAGATGGTCTCCACCACCGGCGCGGGCGCCGCCACCGGCGCGCTGTGGGGCGGGGTGATCGGGCTGCTGTTCTTCATGCCGTTCCTGGGCGCGGCGCTCGGCGGGGCCACCGGCGCCGCGGTCGGCGCGTCCGCCGACGTCGGGGTGGACGACACCTTCATGCGCCAGGTCGGCCAGCACCTCCAGCCGGGCAGCGCCGCCGTCTTCCTGCTGGTCCGCAAGGCGACCGCGGACAAGGTGGTCCCGGCGCTGGCGCCGTTCGGCGGCGAGATCATCCAGACCTCGCTGACCACCGAGGAGGAGGAGCACCTGCGCGAGGCCGTCAAGGCCGCGCAGGGCGCCGCGGTCTGAGCCGGCCGGCCGCAGCGGCCGGACAGGGGCGGACCGGGCGGCGACCCGGTCCGCCCCTGTCCGCATCCCGGGACAGCACACGAGCAGGACCGCAAGCAGGACCTGAAGCAGGACAGGACGGCCCGTGGCCACACCCTCGGCGACCGCCCGGGCCGGCGCCCCCGCCGGACGGCCGGTCCGCACCCGGCGCAACACCGAACTCGCCCTGCTCGTCGCAGCCGTGCTGATCCCGGTCTTCGGCTACGCCGAGGTCGGCGCCAACCTGGACGGCCGGGTGCCCTCCGACGCCGCCGGGTACGGCACCGCGCTCGGCGTCCTTGCGCTGCTCGCCCACGCGGTGGTGCGCTGGAAGGCCCGGTACGCGGACCCGCTGCTGCTGCCGATCGGGATCCTGCTGAACGGGATCGGACTGGTCGTCATCTACCGGCTGGACCGGGCCACCCCGGGCAGCGCGGCCGCACCGACCCAGCTGCTGTGGTCGGCCCTCGGGGTGGCGCTGTTCATCGCGGTCGTCCTGCTGCTGCGCGACCACCGGATCCTGCAGCGCTACGCCTACGTGGGCGCGCTGGCGGCCCTGGTGCTGCTGGTCCTGCCGATCTTCTTCCCGCCGGTGTACGGCTCGCGGATCTGGATCACCATCGGTCCGCTCTCCTTCCAGCCCGGCGAGTTCGCCAAGATCCTGCTGGCGGTGTTCTTCGCCGCCTACCTGGCCGTGCACCGGGACGCGCTCGCCCTGACCGGCCGAAGGGTGCTGTGGTTCCAGCTGCCGCGCGGGCGGGTGATCGGGCCGGTGCTGCTGATCTGGGCGGCCTTCGTGGCCGTCCTGGTGCTGGAGACGGACCTGGGCACCTCGCTGCTCTTCTTCGGCCTGTTCGTGGTGATGCTGTACGTGGCCACCGCCCGCAGCGGCTGGATCGCGATCGGCCTGTTCCTGGCCGCGGTCGGGGCGGCGGGGGTCGGCTGGCTGTCGCCGCACGTGCACGGCCGGGTCACCGACTGGCTGGACCCACTCGGCTCGATCGCCGCAGGCCAGGGGCCCAACCAGATCGCCCAGTCGCTGTTCGCCTTCGCCTGGGGCGGGCTGCTGGGCACCGGACTCGGCGTCGGCCGGTCGATCCTGATCGGCTTCGCGGCCAAGTCGGACTTCATCCTCGCCACCATCGGCGAGGAGCTCGGGCTGGCCGGCCTGACGGCGGTCTTCCTGCTGTACGCGCTGCTGATCTCCCGGGGCTTCAGCACCGGCATCGCGCTGCGCGACCCGTTCGGCCGGCTGCTGGCGATCGGCCTCGCCGCCATCGTCGGGCTGCAGGTGTTCGTGGTGGCCGGCGGGGTGCTGGCGCTGATCCCGCTGACCGGGATGACGCTGCCGTTCATCGCCCAGGGCGGCTCCTCGGTGGTCACCAACTGGATCATCGTGGCGCTGCTGGTGCGGATGAGCGACCTGGCCCGCCGGCCGCCGCCCGCCGAGGC
>NZ_JAIZ01000170.1:34525-57989 GCF_000710465.2 Kitasatospora sp. MBT63
GGGCGGACCCGGCTCCCCGGGCGGCGGCCCGCAGGGCCTGCCGGGCATCTCCACCACCGGCCGGCGGGCCGGGACCTTCTGCGTGCTGCTGATCGTCGCGCTGATCGCGCAGGCCACCCGGGTCCAGGTGTTCCGCAAGGACGAGCTGGACCACAACCCGGCCAACCAGCGGCTCACCGTGCAGCGCTACGACCAGCCGCGCGGCAACATCCTGGTGGACGGGCAGCCGGTGACCGGCTCCACCCCGACCGGCGGGCGGTTCGACTACGAGCGCACCTACACCGACGGCCCGCGCTACGCCGCGGTCACCGGCTTCTCCTCCCAGACGTACGGCAACACCCAGCTCGAGGGCGTCTACGACGACCTGCTCTCCGGCACCGACAGCCGGCTCGCCGGGTGGGCGCTGTGGGACGCGGTCAGCCGCCGGCAGAACCCCGGCGGGGACGTGGTCACCACCCTCGACCGGGCGGCCCAGGACGCCGCGGTCAAGGGCCTCGGCCGCCAGCAGGGCGCGGTCGTCGCGATCGAGCCGGCCACCGGCCGGATCCTCGCGCTGGCCAGCACCCCCTCGTACGACCCGCGCAGCTTCGCGGGCTCCGGCGCAGCCGACCGGCGGGCCTGGGACCGGCTGCAGGCCGACCCGGACCAGCCGATGCTCAACCGGGCGCTGCGTCAGATCTACCCGCCCGGCTCGACCTTCAAGGTGGTCACCGCCGCCGCCGCGCTCCAGGACGGCGTGGTGAGCGACCCGGCCGCGCCCACCGGGGCGCCCTCGCCGTACGTGCTGCCCGGGACCACCACCACCCTGGTCAACGACACCGCGGCGTGCGACCGGCCGGACCTGCCGCTGGACACCGCGATGGTGCTGTCCTGCAACAGCGTGCTGGGCTACCTCGGGGTGCAGGTGGGGCAGGAGGGGATGGTGTCGATGGCCGAGAACTTCGGCTTCAACGACGCGTCGCTGGACGTCCCGGTCCGGGCCGCGCGCAGCAACTTCGACACCGAGATGGAGCCCTCGCAGCTGGCGCTCTCCTCGATCGGCCAGTTCGACACCGCGGCCACCCCGCTGGTGATGGCGATGGTCGCGGCGGGCGTCGCCAACGGCGGCCGGGTGATGTATCCACAGCTTGTGGACAGACTGACGAAGTCCGACGGGACCGCCGTCCAGGTCATGCGGCCCGAGCTCTACAAGGAGGCGATGGGCGCGGCGGTGGCCGGGCAGGTGCAGGGGCTGATGACGGACGTGGTCGAGCAGGGCACCGGGCGGGCCGCCCGGATCCCCGGCGCCACCGTCGGCGGCAAGACCGGCACAGCCCAGCACGGGGTCGGCAACTCCGGGGTGCCGTACGCCTGGTTCATCTCCTGGGCCCGCCCGGCGGGGTCGGCGGACCCGCCTCCGGTCGCGGTGGCGGTGGTGGTCGCCGACAGCGACGCCACCGATGTGACGGGCGGCAGGCTGGCCGCGCCGATCGCCCGGTCCGTCATGCAGGCGGTCCTGGACGAGGGCTGACTTCGCGGAGATATGTCCGTAAATGTCCATCGACACGCGACGATCCGTACAAGCCGGACCCTGCCGGGTGCCGATTGCACCACTGGTGCTTTCGCGGGGTACTGTCCCATCTTTGTTCGGTTGGTCCCGTCTGTGGCACCCCCAGGCCGCCGGGTGACCGGCCGCGCGATCCACTCTCCCCCCCGACCGGAAAGATCCGTGCTTTGGCCAGCAAGACCGCCCTCAGCCGGCAAGTCCTCAGACGCAAGCCCGTCGCCACCCTGATCGCCGAGAGCGAGGGGCGCGAGGCTCCGGCCGCCGGCGCCCCCGAGGGCGGCGACCGCTCCGGCATCCACCTGCGGCGCTCGATCGGGCTCTGGCAGCTGTCCGCGATCGGCATCGGCGCGACCGTCGGCACCGGCATCTTCTTCGTGCTCAGCGACGCGGTGCCGCAGGCCGGACCGGCCGTCGTGGTGTCCTTCCTGCTGGCCGCGGTCACGGCCGGGCTGACCGCCCTGTGCTACGCCGAGATGGCGTCCGCGATCCCGGTCTCCGGCTCCTCGTACTCCTACGCCTACGCCACCATGGGCGAGCTGGTCGCCTTCGGCGTCGGGGTCTGCCTGCTGCTCGAGTACGGCGTGTCGGCGTCGGCCATCGCGGTCAGCTGGGGCGAGTACCTGAACAAGTTCTTCGACCTGGTGTTCGGCTTCCGGATCCCGGCCGCGCTGGCCGACCCGCCGGGCGGCGGCGGGTACTTCAACCTGCCCGCGGTGATCCTGGTCGCGATGGTGGTCACGCTGCTGATCCGCGGGGTGAGCGAGTCGGTCAAGGTCAACACCGTCATGGTGGGGATCAAGATCGCGATCCTGGTGCTCTTCGTGGCGATCGGCCTGACCGGCTTCCAGGCCGACAACCTCAGCAACTTCGCCCCGCACGGGTGGAGCGGCATCAGCGCGGCCGCCTCCAGCATCTTCTTCTCCTTCATCGGCCTGGACGCCGTCTCCACCGCCGGCGAGGAGGTCAGGAACCCGCGCCGCACCCTCCCGCTGGCGATCATCATCGCCCTGGTGGTGGTCACCCTGCTGTACGTCGCGGTCGCGGTCACCGCGGTCGGCGCGCAGCCCTGGCAGGACTTCGAGGGCCAGCAGGCCGGGCTCGCGCAGATCCTCCAGGACGTCACCGGGCAGAGCTGGCCGGCCACCCTGTTCGCGCTCGGCGCGATCGTGTCGATCTTCAGCATCACCCTGGTGGTGATCTACGGCCAGACCCGGATCCTGTACTCGATGGGCCGCGACGGCATGCTGCCCCCGCGCTTCGCCCAGGTCTCCCCGCGGACCGGCACCCCGGTGTGGAACACCCTGGTGGTCGGCGTCGCGGTGGCCCTGCTGGCCGCCTTCGTCCCGCTGGACGTGCTGACCGACCTCACCAGCCTGGGCACCCTGGTCGCCTTCTCGGTGGTGTCCGTCGGCGTCATGGTGCTCCGCCGTACCCAGCCGGATCTGCCGCGCGGCTTCAAGGTGCCGCTCTTCCCGGTCGTGCCGCTGGCCAGCCTGGGCTTCTGCATCTACCTGATCAAGGGGCTGCACGGCACCACCTTCGCCGCCTTCGGCGTGGCGCTGGCGGTCGCCGCCGTCGTGTACTTCGGGTACAGCGTCAAGCACTCGAAGCTCGCCCTAACCCGTTCCGCAACGGACCCGGCAGCGGACCGCTGAGCCGGTCCGGGGCCGCCGGCGAAGGCCGGCGGCCCCCACCCGGGCCGAAGCTCCACAGAACAAGCGCGCCGAGTGCGGGGACAGCGCACACGCAACCGCCTAATCTTCCTGCCATGGTGAGCACACGTCCGCAGTCCCCCGCCGGGCAGGCCGACTGCGCCGTGCGCGGGAGCCACGGCTCAGGCGGCGACGGGAAGGTCCCCCGACAGCGCGCCCCACGCGGCCGCGACCCCGGCCGGTGGGCCGGACACCGGGGCGTCCAGGCCCTCGGCTGCCTGGTCGCGGCCGGCTGGGCCGAGGCGTTCCCGCTCGTCTCCGACCTCTCCAACCAGGTCTTCTGGGGCACCGTCGCCGCCCCGACCTACGCGCTGGCCGCCCTCCTGTGCCTCACCCTGCCGCCACGCCTGGGCCCGCGGGCCGCCGCCCTGGTGGCGCTGGCCGGCGCGGTGCTGGCGCCGCTGATCCTGCTCGCGGTCCAGGGCCGCCACCAGTCCGAGGTGATGGTGGTCGAACGCTCCGCCCACCTGCTGCTGCACACCGGCAGCCCGTACCTGGCCGACCCGGTCCAGGTCACCGACTACAACCCGTACCTGCCGGCGATGGCCCTGTTCGGGATGCCCCGGGCGGCCCTCGGCTCCGGCAACCCGGTCACCCTGGTGCTCGGCGACGCCCGGATCTGGTTCGCCGCCACCCTGCTGGTCTGCCTGCTGGCCTGCTGGCGGCTGCTGCGCCCGGCCACCCCCGACCGGGCGCCGCTGCTCCCGCTCGCCGCGCTGACCGCCTCCCCGCTGATCGCGCTGGCCCTCGCCGTCGGCGGGGTCGACCTGCCGCTGATCGGCGTCTGCTGCCTCGCGATGGCGCTCGCCGCCCGTGGCCGTCCGGTCTCCGCCGGGCTGGTCCTGGCGCTGGCCTGCACCCTCAAGTGGACGGCCTGGCCCGCGCTGCCGGTCGCGGTGCTGCTGCTGTGGCGGCTGTACGGCCGCCGGCCCGCCGCCCGCGCCGCCGTGGTGGCGCTCTCGGTCACCGTCGCGGTGATCCTGCCGACCGCGCTGAGCGCCGGCCGCGAGCTGCGCGAGCAGGTGGTCCGCTTCCCGCTCGGGCTGACCGCCGTGCACACCCCGGCCGGCAGCCCGCTGCCCGGCAAGGTGCTGGCCGGGCTCGGCCCGACCGGGCACACCATCTCGCTCACCCTGCTGTGCCTGGCGGGCCTGGCCGTCGCGCTGTGGCTGCTGGCCTACCCGCCGACCTCCGCGGTCGCCGCCTGCGACCTGCTGGCCGCCGGGCTGGCGGTGGCCTTCATGCTCGCCCCGGCGGGCCGCTTCGGCTATCTCGCCCTGCCGACCGTCCTGGTGATCTGGCCGCGGCTGGCCACCCACAGCTGGGGCTGGCGCGGCGGACGGGGGAGCCGCCACACCCCGGCGGTGCTGGCCGGGGTGTGACGACCGGGCGGACGGCCCGGCCACCGGGCTCAGCCGTTGCCGATCTGCAGCAGCTTCACGGCGGCCGGACCGGCGGCGTCGGCGCCGTGCCCGCCGGCCTCGACCTCGGCGGCGACCGCCAGGTTGCCCCGGAAGGCGGTGAACCAGCTGTTGGCGGCCGCCTGGTTGCCGACCTCCGCCGTGCCGGTCTTGGCGCCGGCGCCGGACGCCATGCCGGACATCAGCTTGGCCGCGGTGCCGGTGCGCACGGTCTCGTTCATCACCGTCCGCAGGCCGGTCAGCACGTCGGCGGACAGCTGACGCTTGGCCGGGGTCTGCGGCAGGCCCGCGATCAGGATCGGCTGGCGGAACGTTCCGCTCTGCACGGTGGCCGAGACCGAGGCCATGGCCAGCGAGTTGGTCTGGATCCGGCCCTGACCGATGAACTCGGCCACCATCTCGTTGGCGCCCTTGGGGGCGGGGACGGCGGTGTCGAAGTTGGACAGGCCGGTCTGCCAGACCAGGCCGAGCCCGAACACGTCCTTGGCCATCGCGGGCAGCGTGTCGTTCTTCAGCCGCGCCTTGCCCTCGTTGATGAAGGCGGTGTTGCAGGACTGGGCGAAGTCCTGGCGGAACTTGTAGTCCAGGTGCGCGTCGGGGAAGTCGTTCTTGAAGTCCTGGCCGCCGACGTTGGTGCCGTCCGGGCAGGCCACCGGGGTGTCCGGGGTGACCCCGGCCTCCATCAGGGCCGCCGAGGTGATGACCTTCATGGTGGAGCCAGGGGCGATGGAGGCGCCGAAGGCACGGTTCTGGCCGTTGGTCGGGGCGTTGGCGAAGGCCAGGATGTTCCCGGTGCTGGGCTCGACCGCCACGATCGAGGACTTCAGCGTGCCGCCCTTGGAAGCCTCCTGGACGGCCGCCTCGGCGGCCTTCTGCAGGTCGGCGTCGATGGTGAGCTTCAACGGCGGCGCGGGCTTGGGCTCGACGATGGTGAACACCGTCTCCGGCTTCGCCTTGCCGGTGTCGTCGCTGATCACCACGGCACTGCCAGCGGTGGCCGAGCCGTCCGGCGCCGGCGCCTTGATCTGGCCCAGCTGCGCCGTGATCGAGGGGAAGTTCAGTGCCTTGTTGTGGCGGTCGACCACCGTGGTGGCCTGCGCGGTGACCGGCTTGACCGCGATCGACTCGCCCGGGCCCAGCTTCGGGTGGACCACGCCGGGGATCCAGTGCACGGCCGCCTTGCCGTCGCTCATCTTCACCATGCCGAGCACACCGTCGTAGCTCCAGGCGGTGCCGGTCTGGGCGAACTCGACCTTGGCCTTGAACGAGAGCGGCACCTGGTGGTCCGGCACCGGGGCGGCCGACGCCGTACCCGCCGGGGCGGACGGCGCCGAGGAGGCGGCCGGGGTGGCGGTGGCCGGGCCACCGGGGGTGAGCGTGATCGCGGTCGGCGCCACCTTCTGCTGGAAGGCCCCCAAGGTGGTGACCGCGTCCCCCGGGGCGTCGGTCAGCGCCGCCGCCGCCTCCAGGTCGCCCTTGGCCCACGCCTCCAGGAAGGCCTTGGCCCCGGCCGCCGCCGCGTCCGCACCGGGCGCCTCGGCGACCACCGTGCGGGGGCCCGCCTTGGCGCCGCCGCCGACCGCCGTGGCGATGTTGTACGCCCCGTAGCCGGCCACCGCCAGCATGGCTGTGGCGACCGCACTGATGCCGATCTTGGCGCCCTTGTTCATGGTGTGTGTTCCCCCGTGTGATCAGGCCGATGGACGGCCCTGACACCCTACGCACACACCTCGCGTCCACCCCGGCACCACACGTCACCTGTGACACAGCTGGTACAGACGACCGGGCCCGGACCGGGTCAGATCCAGCTGGTGAACCACATCCGGCCGCGCCAGTCGTCCATCGGGATCGTCTGCCCGGTGTACAGCGGGTAGAAGTACAGGAAGTTCCACATCACCGCGAGCACCAGCAGGCCCGCCGCCGCGCCGCCGACCAGCCGCCGGTCCGGCGAGGCACCGGCCGGGCCGAGCATCGCGCCGATCATCATGGTCACCGCGAGCACCACGAACGGCACGAAGGCGACCGCGTAGAACAGGAAGATCGTCCGCTGCTGGAAGAACATCCACGGCAGGTAGCTCGCGGCCAGCCCGCACAGCACCGCCCCGGCCCGCCAGTCCCGCCGCAGCAGCCACCGGTACAGGCAGTACGCCAGCGCCACCACACCCGCCCACCACAGGATCGGCGTGCCGATGCCCAGCACCTCGCGGGCGCACTCGTTGGCGGTACAGCCGGACTCGCCGAACTTCGGCGACTCGTAGAAGAAGGACACCGGCCGGCCGACCACCAGCCAGCTCCACGGGTTCGACTGGTAGGTGTGCGGGCTGACCAGGCCGACGTGGAAGTCGTACATGGTCTGGTGGTAGTGCCACAGGCTGCGCAGCGCCTCGAACTGCGGCATCGGCAGACCGAGCAGGTGGTCCGGCAGGACGTGCGGCTGGGTGGCCGCCCAGTCCCGGCCGTAGCCGCCCTTGCCGGGCTCGGTGCTGCTCAGGAACCAGCCGGTCCACGACGCCAGGTAGACCCCGACGGTGATCACCAGCATCAGCGGGCCGGCCACCAGTGCGTCCCACAGCCCCCAGACGGCCCAGTGGCGGCTGCCGGCCACCTTCCGGGTGCCCATGTCCCAGGCGACGCTCATCAGGCAGAACGCGACCAGCACGTACAGGCCGCTCCACTTGGTGGCGGTCATCAGGCCGAGGCTGACCGCCGCGGCCAGCCGGTACGGGCGCCAGCCGGTGAACAGCCAGTCACCGCCCGGCCGCTCGGCCAGCCGGCGGGCCACCAGCCCCCGGGTCCGGTCCCGGTCCAGCAGCAGGAAGCCGAACGCGGCCAGACCCCAGAACATCACCACCAGGTCCAGCAGCGCCGAGCGGCTCAGCACGAAGTGCAGCCCGTCCACCGACAGCAGCAGCCCGGCCACGCAGCCCAGCAGGGTCGAGCGGAACAGCCGGCGGCCGATCCGGGCCAGCATCAGGATCGACAGCGTCCCGAGCACCGCGGTCATGAACCGCCACCCGAACGGATGCATGCCGAACAGCTGCTCGCCGATCCCGATGATCCACTTACCGACCGGCGGGTGGACGATGTACGCCGGGTCCGCCCGGTACGGGATGGTCTGGTGCGGCGCCATGATCTGGGAGTTGGCGTCGTCCGCCCAGCTGGTCTCGTAGCCGCCGCGCCAGAGCGAGTAGGCGTCCTTGGCGTAGTACGTCTCGTCGAAGATCAGCGCGTGCGGGCCGCCGAGGCCGGCGAACCGCAGCACCCCGCCGAACACCGCCACCAGCAGCGGGCCCAGCCAGCCCGACCAGCGGCACAGCCAGGACCACAGCGGACCCGGCAACTGCAGACCGAGCCGCAGCAACAGGGGCGAGGGCGGCACCCGCCGCGGGGTCACCCCCGGGCCGTCCGGCATCGGCGGCACCAGGAACTCCGCCGGATCCGGGCGCCGGGGCGCCCGGTAGCCGAGACCGGCCAGCCGCCCGGCCCAGCCCGAGGGGGCCGTGCGCGCGGCCGGGACCCCGGCCGCGTCGAGCACGGCCACGCCGGCCTGCTCGGGGTGGTCCACGCCCACGGGCGTCGGGGGTGCGATGTCGCCGCTCACGCGCCACATCGTAGGGGCGCGGGGTGAGAGCGGTACCCCTACCTCCGCAGCTGCCCGATTGCTCCCCGAATCGGCCACAGGTCCGTACCGGCCCCCGCGCCTGCGAGGATGGCCGGGTGACAGGAGTACTGGTACTTGCGGGCACCCCCATCGGCGACGTCGCGGACGCGCCGCCCCGGCTGCTCACCGAGCTCGCCTCGGCGGACGTGATCGCGGCCGAGGACACCCGGCGGCTGCGCCGCCTCACCCAGGCGCTCGGGGTGACCCCGGCCGGGCGGGTGGTCTCCTACTTCGAGGGCAACGAGGTGGCCCGCACCCCCGAACTGGTCGAGGCGCTGCTCGGCGGCGCCCGGGTGCTGCTGGTCACGGACGCGGGCATGCCCTCGGTCTCCGACCCCGGCTACCGGCTGGTGGACGCGGCGGTCACCGCGGACATCAAGGTCACCGCCGTGCCCGGCCCGTCCGCGGTGCTCACCGCGCTGGCGCTGTCCGGCCTGCCGGTCGACCGCTTCACCTTCGAGGGCTTCCTGCCGCGCAAGGCGGGCGACCGCTCCCGGCAGCTGGCCGAGGTCGCCGCCGAGCCCCGCACCATGGTGTTCTTCGAGGCCCCGCACCGGATCGCCGAGACCCTCGCCGCGATGGCCGAGGCCTTCGGCGCCGAACGCCCGGCCGCCGTCTGCCGCGAACTCACCAAGACCTACGAGGAGGTCAAGCGCGGGCCGCTGGCCGAGCTGGCCGCCTGGGCCGCCGACGGTGTCCGCGGCGAGATCACCGTCGTGGTGGCGGGCGCCCCGCCGGCCGCCCCGCAGCAGTTCGGGCCCGAAGAGCTGGCCCGCCGGGTGGCCGTCCGGGAAGAGGCCGGGGAACGCCGCAAGGAGGCCATCGCGGCCGTCGCCGTCGAGCTCGGCCTGCCCAAGCGCGAGGTCTTCGACGCCGTGGTCGCCGCCAAGAACAGCGGCTGAGCGCGCGCTGCACCGGCGCTGCGCCCGCGCTGCGCCGGGCGGAAAACCGCAGCTCGGCGCGGGTGCCCGCAGCCACGGCGGCGCGTACCTTGGAGGGAAGCACCCCGCAAACGTCCGGCTCGCGAAGCTTTGACCGCGAGTTGGTACAACGCTCGCCAATTCGGGCCCAAGAGTTGACAAGCCGGGTAGCGGGCGGGGCCGTCCGGGCATTTCCTGGGATGGAAAGACCCGAGCCGGGCGCCTCGCCCGGCGGGCACTGGGAGACGGCTATGAGCGACACGATCGGTAGCCCTCTGAGTGGGAACGCACCGAGCGGCCCCGGACTGACCACCCGGACCCGCACCCCGGTCGAGACCGTCCGGGAGGCCTACTCCTTCGCGTGCCTGAGCTGCGGCTACGGCTGGGAGCAGGCCTACGACATCGAGCACCACGTGGCCCAGGACGGCCACATCGTCTTCGAGTACCACGCCAACGGCGTGCGGGTGCCGTCCCCGCTGCGCCAGCCGAGCTGCCCGGGGTGCGGCGGACACACCGTGCGGATCATGCGCGAGGGCCGGGTGGCCAGCGCCGAGCACCAGGAGCACACCGCGCCGGGCTACCCCTCGCACGCCGGTCCGGCCACCCCGCCGCCCGCCCTGCTGCCGCACACGGAGGCCCGGCGGCGCTGGTTCCGGCGTGCGGCCCGGCACACCGACCAGGGGTCCTGACGACGACGGCCGCGCGCGGGAGCCGCCCGCCCGTTAACCGGTCGAGGGTGGTTCCTTCGCGCGGCTAAGATTTCTGACCATGGCGGCCACTGCAGACGACACCACCACCGACGCCCCGCGCTCGGCGTACTACGTCACGACCCCGATCTACTACGTGAACGACCGCCCGCACCTGGGCCATGCGTACACCACGGTGGCGGGCGACGTGCTGACCCGCTGGCACCGCCAGCGCGGCGAGCGGACCTGGTACCTGACCGGCACCGACGAGCACGGCCAGAAGATCCTGCGCACCGCGGAGGCCAACGGCGTCTCCCCGCAGGAGTGGTGCGACAAGCTGGTGGAAGAGGCCTGGAAGCCGCTCTGGCGGCACCTCAACATCGCCAACGACGACTTCATCCGGACCACCCAGGAGCGGCACACCGCCCGGGTGCAGGAGTTCGTCCAGGACCTGCACGACAAGGGCGAGATCTACAAGGGCGGCTACTCCGGCCCGTACTGCGTCGGCTGCGAGGAGTACAAGCTCCCCGGCGAGCTGCTGCCCGGTGCGACCGAGGACGAGAAGCTCTGCCCGATCCACAAGAAGCCGGTCGAGTGGCTGGAGGAGGAGAACTACTTCTTCCGGCTCTCCGCCTACGGGCCGAAGCTGCTGGAGTTCTACGCCGCCAACCCGGACTTCATCCAGCCGGCCTCGGCCCGCAACGAGGTGCTGCGCTTCGTCGAGCAGGACCTCAAGGACCTCTCGATCTCCCGCTCCACCTTCAACTGGGGCGTCCCGCTGCCCTGGGACGAGAAGCACGTGCTCTACGTGTGGGTGGACGCGCTGCAGAACTACATCACCGCCGCCGGATACGGCTCCGACCCCGAGCGCTTCGCCGAGCTGTGGCCGGCCTCGGTGCACCTGGTCGGCAAGGACATCCTGCGCTTCCATGCGGTGATCTGGCCCGCCATGCTGATGGCGGCCGGCCTGCCGCTGCCCAAGCGGGTGGTGGCCAACGGCTGGCTGATGGTCGGCGGCGAGAAGATGAGCAAGTCCAACCTGACCGGCATCGCGCCGCAGGACCTCACCTCGCACTTCGGTGTGGACGCCTACCGGTACTACTTCCTGCGGGCCATCCCGTTCGGCACCGACGGCTCGTTCTCCTGGGAGGACTTCACCGCCCGGTACACCTCCGAACTGGCCAACGACTACGGCAACCTGGCCTCCCGGGTGGCGGCCATGGTCGGCAAGTACTTCGACGGGGTGCTGCCGGCCGCGACCGCCGCGGGCGCCGCGGAGCAGGCCGTCGTCGAGGGCCTCGCCGCCGCGGCGAAGACCGCCGACCAGAAGATCGGCGAGGAGCTGGACTTCGCCGGCGGCATCGCGGCGGTCTTCGAGTTCGTGAAGCTGGTCAACGGCTACCTGACCGAGCAGGAGCCCTGGAAGGTCGCCAAGGACACCTCCGAGGAGGGGCAGGCGCGGCTGGCCACCATCCTCTACACGGCGGCCGAGGCGCTGCGGGCCACCGCCGTGCTGCTCAACCCGCTGATGCCGGAGAGCTCCGAGAAGCTCTGGGAGTCGCTGGGCGCCGAGGCCTCGCTCGGCTCGCTGGCCGGGCAGACCATCGGCACCGTCGCCGACTGGGGCCGGCTGCCCGCCGGGTCGCAGGTCACCAAGGGCGACATCCTCTTCCCCCGCCTCGAAGAGAAGCCTGCTGCCTGACATGGCGAAGAAGGACGCGGACCGCACCACCCCGCCGCCACTGCCCGCCCCGCTGGCGGTGGCGGTGGCCGACTCGCACACCCACCTGGACATGCAGTCCGGCACCCCGGCCGAGGGGCTGGCCAAGGCCGCCTCGGTCGGGGTGACCGCGGTCGTCCAGGTCGGCTGCGACGTGGCCGGTTCGCGCTGGGCCGCGGACCTGGCCGGGGAGTTCGAGCAGGTGCACGCCGCCGTGGCGCTGCACCCCAACGAGGCTCCCCGGCTGGTCCTCGGCGACGGCGACGGCTGGTCCCGGCAGCACCGCGGCGCGGGCGGCGACGCGGCGCTCCAGGAGGCGCTCGCCGAGATCGACCGGCTGGCGGCCCTGCCGCAGGTCAAGGCGGTCGGCGAGACCGGCCTCGACTACTTCCGCACCGGGCCGGAGGGGGTGGACATCCAGAAGGAGTCCTTCCGCCGGCACATCGAGATCGCCAAGCGGCACGGCAAGGCCCTGGTGATCCACGACCGCGACGCCCACGAGGACGTCATCGACCTGCTGCTGGCCGAGGGCGCGCCCGAGCGCACCGTCTTCCACTGCTACTCCGGCGACGCCGCGATGGCCAAGGTCTGCGCCGAACACGGCTGGTACCTCTCCTTCGCCGGCCCGGTCACCTTCAAGGCCAACCAGGAACTGCGGGACGCCCTCGCCGCCACCCCGCTCGACCGGATCCTGGTGGAGACCGACGCCCCGTACCTGACCCCGCATCCCTACCGGGGCCGCCCCAACGCGCCGTACCTGATCCCGGTCACCTTGCGCTCGATGGCCGACACGCTGTCGCTGCACGAGGACGAGCTCGCCACCATGATCGCGGCCAACACGGCCCGCGCCTTCGCCTACTGAGCCGACCGACTGGATGCGTCCGCCGTCCAGGGGCCGGACGTACGACGTGCCGTACCCGGTCGAGATCGATCTGAAGCAGGTCGTCGAACTGTGAGCACCCGCCCCGCCCGTATCCTTGGCGGGTGAGCACCACCGACCCCACCCCTGACAGCCACCTCCTGGGCGCCTCCGACATCCGGGAGCTGGCCGCCACGCTGGGCGTGAAGCCGACCAAGCAGCGCGGGCAGAACTTCGTCATCGACGGCAACACCGTCCGGCGCATCGTGCGGGCCGGCGGGGTCACCGCCGAGGACGCGGTGGTGGAGGTCGGGCCCGGGCTCGGCTCGCTCACCCTCGCGCTGCTGGAGGTCGCGGCGCACGTCACGGCGGTGGAGATCGACCCGCTGCTGGCCCAGCACCTGCCGACCACCATCGAGGCCCGGATGCCGGCCCGCGCCAAGGACTTCGACCTGGTCCTCAGCGACGCCATGGAGGTCACCGAACTGCCCGGCCCGGCGCCCACCGCGCTGGTCGCCAACCTCCCGTACAACGTCGCAGTCCCGGTGCTGCTGCACATGCTGGCCACCTTCCCCAGCATCGAGCGCACCCTGGTGATGGTGCAGAGCGAGGTCGCCGACCGGCTCGCCGCCAAGCCCGGCAACAAGGTCTACGGGGTGCCCTCGGTCAAGGCCAACTGGTACGCGGAGGTGAAGCGGGCCGGCGCGATCGGCCGCAACGTCTTCTGGCCCGCGCCCAACGTCGACTCCGGCCTGGTCTCGCTGGTGCGCCGCGAGCCGCCCGCCACCACCGCCTCCCGCCAGGAGGTCTTCGCGGTGGTCGACGCCGCCTTCGCCCAGCGCCGCAAGACGCTGCGCGCCGCGCTGGCCGGCTGGGCCGGCTCCCCGGCCGCGGCCGAGCAGGCGCTCGCCGGGGCCGGGATCGACCACAAGCTGCGCGGCGAGATGCTGACGGTCGAGCAGTTCGCCGCCATCGCCGAGCACAAGCCGAAGGCGGACGCACAGTGATCACGGTCAAGGTCCCCGCCAAGGTCAACGTCCAGCTGGGCGTCGGCGGCCTGCGCGCCGACGGCTTCCACGACCTGGCCAACGTCTTCTTCGCGGTCGCCCTCGGCGACGAGGTCACCGCCGCCCCCGGCGAGGGCGTCACGCTCACCTGCTCCGGGCCCGACGCCGCGCAGGTGCCGCTCGACGACACCAACCTGGC
Organism: Kitasatospora sp. MBT63; assembly: GCF_000710465.2. GTDB lineage: Bacteria > Actinomycetota > Actinomycetes > Streptomycetales > Streptomycetaceae > Kitasatospora. The sequence goes on from NZ_JAIZ01000170.1 coordinate 48,257, forward strand.
CGCCCGCGCCGCCCGGCTGCTGGCCGCCCGCCACGGCATCGAGCCGCACGTGCGGCTGCACATCGACAAGGCCATCCCGGTGGCCGGCGGGATGGCCGGCGGCAGCGCGGACGGAGCGGCCGCGCTGGTCGCCTGCGACGCGCTGTGGGGGCTGGACACCCCGCTGGAGACCCTGCTGGAGCTGGCCGCCGAGCTGGGCTCCGACGTGCCGTTCGCGCTGGTCGGCGGGGTCGCGCTGGGGCGCGGCCGGGGCGAGCTGCTGGAGCGGCTGCCGGTCAGCGGCACCTTCCACTGGGTGTTCGCGGTCGCCGACGGCGGCCTGTCCACGCCGGCCGTCTTCCGGGAGTGCGACCGCCTGCGGGACGAGGCCGGCACCGGCTCCACCGAGGCCGAGGTGCCCACCCCGGACGCCGACCCGGCCCTGCTCGCGGCCCTCGCCGACGGCGACCCGGTGGCGCTCGCCGAGGCGCTGGCCAACGACCTCCAGGCCGCCGCGCTCTCGCTGCGCCCCTCGCTCGCCGACACCCTGCGGGCCGGCACCGAGGCCGGCGCGCTGGCCGCCCTGGTCTCCGGCTCCGGCCCGACCTGCGCCTTCCTGGCCAAGGACGCGGAGGCGGCCGAGTCGGTCGCCCGGGCCCTGCTTGCCTCCGGCACCTGCCGCGCCGCCCACGCGACGTACGGCCCGGTCCCGGGAGCCGAGGTCAGCGCACCCAGGCCTTGAACGGCTCGGTGTCCAGCGCGATCCCGACCGGGTCCGGCAGTGCGACGGCCTTGCCGAACGGGCGGCGCACCAGGCTGACGTACGTGCCGTCCTCGGGCTCGCTGAACACCAGGACCTCGCAGCTGTCCCGGTCCACCAGCAGGTAGACCGGGATGCCGGTCTCCGCGTAGGCACGGGGCTTCTGGTCCCGGTCGCGGCGGTCGGTGTCGGTGTCGTACGAGGTCACCTCGACCACCATCAGGGCCCGCTCGGCGGAGGCCCACTCACCCTGGCCGGCGAAGCTGCCCTTCGGAGCGAGCGTGCCGTCCGGCTTGGCGTGGCCCTTGCGGTAGGTCTCCACCCGCAAGCCGCGCTCCGGGTACAGCCACAGGTCCGGGCGCTGCTGCATGCACTGCTCCATCACCCAGCGGATGATCTCGTCGTGGTCGCCGTCGGGCACCGCCTTGACTCCGATCCGCCCGTGGATGAACTCCATCCGGATGCCCTCACGCTCGGCCGCCAGAGCGATCCGTTCGAACTCCTCGGACAGCATCTGGGGCCGGTCCTCGATCGCGGTCACCGCACACCTCCGCCGTCGGGTTCGCCGTGTGACATTCGCACGGTACCGCGCCGGTGCACCGACCCGGGCCAGGTTGGGCGCCCACTAGGCTGGGGAGGTCGGGGCACTCCCCGCGTGCAGTCGATCCCAGGAGCGCAGCAGCAGTGGCCGTCAACCTCGCCACCATCGAGTCCGTCACCAAGGTCTACGGCACCCGCGCCCTGCTGGACGGGGTCAGCCTGGGCGTCAGCGAGGGCGACCGGATCGGTGTCGTCGGGCGCAACGGCGACGGGAAGACCACGCTGATCCGGATGCTGGCCAAGCTGGAGGAGCCGGACGGCGGGCGGATCACGCACTCCGGCGGGCTGCAGATGGCGGTGCTCACCCAGCACGACTCGCTGGACCCGAAGGCCACCATCCGGCAGGAGGTGATCGCCGGCCGGGCCGACCACGAGTGGCTCGGTGACGCCCGGATCCGCGACATCGTCCAGGGGCTGTTCGGCGGCCTGGACCTGCCCGGCTTCGAGCTCGGCCTGGACACCGTGATCGCCCCGCTGTCCGGTGGCGAGCGCCGCCGGATCGCGCTGGCCAAGCTGCTGCTCGGCGAGCACGACCTGGTGGTGCTGGACGAGCCCACCAACCACCTCGACGTCGAGGGCATCGCCTGGCTCGCCCGGCACCTGCAGCTCCGCCGCTCCGCGCTGGTCTGCGTGACCCACGACCGGTGGTTCCTGGACCAGGTCTGCACCCGGATGTGGGACGTCCAGCGCGGCGAGGTGCACGAGTACGAGGGCGGCTACTCCGACTACGTCTTCGCCCGGGCCGAGCGCTCCCGGATCGAGGCCACCGAGGAGCAGAAGCGGCAGAACCTGGCCCGCAAGGAGCTGGCCTGGCTGCGCCGCGGTGCCCCCGCCCGTACCTCCAAGCCGCGGTACCGGATCGAGGCCGCCAACGCGCTGATCGCGGACGTCCCGGAGCCGCGCGACAAGAGCGAGCTGATGAAGTTCGCCAACGCGCGCCTGGGCCGCACCGTCTTCGAGCTGGAGGACGTCACCGTCAAGGCGGGCCCGAAGCTGCTGCTGGAGAACCTCACCTTCAACCTCGGCCCCGGTGACCGGATCGGCCTGCTCGGCGTCAACGGCGCCGGCAAGACCTCGCTGCTGCGGGCCATGCAGGCGGCGTACGCCACCGACGGCGACGTGCAGCCCGCGTCCGGTGTGATCAAGGTCGGCAAGACCGTCCGGCTGGCGTACCTCTCGCAGGAGATCGCCGAACTGGACCCGGCGACCCGGGTGCTGCAGGCCGTCGAGCAGGTCCGCGGCCGGGTGGACCTGGGCAAGGGCCGGGAGATGAGTGCCGGTCAGCTGTGCGAGCAGTTCGGCTTCGGCAAGGACAAGCAGTGGACGCCGGTCGGCGACCTGTCCGGCGGTGAGCGCCGCCGCCTCCAGCTGCTGCGGCTGCTGATGGACGAGCCGAACGTGCTGTTCCTCGACGAGCCCACCAACGACCTCGACATCGAGACCCTCAACCAGCTGGAGGACCTGCTCGACGGCTGGCCCGGTTCGATGGTGGTGATCAGCCACGACCGGTTCTTCATCGAGCGCACCACCGACACCGTGCACGCGCTGCTCGGCGACAAGAAGCTGCGGATGCTGCCGAACGGCGTCGACGAGTACCTGGAGCGGCGGGCCCGGATGGCCGAGCAGGCGGCGCCCGCGCTCGCCCCGGCCGCCGCGGCGAAGCCCGCCGGTGACACCCGGGCGCAGAAGAAGGAGATGCAGAAGCTGGAGCGGCAGATCGCCAAGCTGGACCAGCAGGAGTCCAAGCTGCACTCCCAGCTCGCCGAGCACGCCGCCGACTTCTCCAAGGTCGCGGAGCTGGACGCCCAGCTGCGCAAGGTCAAGGAGGAGAAGGAGGAGCTGGAACTCGCCTGGCTGGAGCTGGCCGAGGAGGTCTGACGCCCCGTCCGGCGTCCCGGTCCCGGCCGGCCGGCAGAGCCCCGGCCGTGGTCAGCGGTCGCGGCGGAAGCGGCGGACCGTCTCGTAGCCGGTGGCCAGGACCAGGACGCCGGCTATCACCGCCCAGGCCATCGAGCCGCCCTGACGGTACTGCGCCAGGCCGAGGTCGAGCAGCAGCAGGCTCACCCCGAGGCCGGTGACCGCGATCAGGCGGTGGACCACGCCGTTGTCGTCGAACAGCTCGCCCATGTCCGCTCCCCTTCTGCTCCGGGAGCGCACACCATACCGCCGTCCGGGGCGGTGCGCACCACCCCCGGCGGGCGGCGGGAGGTACGCTCCCGAATCACCCCGGTGGCCGCTGTCCGCGCAGGTCAGCGGCCGAGCAGGGTGGGTGTCATGACGACCATCGACACCGCGCCCGAGCCCGCCCCGGCGGCCGGGTCCGGCGGGCTGCGCCGGGTGGCCGCGGCCGCGCTGACGGGCACCGCGATCGAGTTCTACGACTTCTTCATCTACGGCAGCGCCGCCGCGCTGGTCTTCGGCCGGGTGTTCTTCCCCGGACTCGGGCCGACCGGGGCGCTGCTGGCCGCCTTCTCGGTGTACGCGGCCGCGTTCCTGGCCCGCCCGCTCGGCGCGGTGCTGTTCGGCCACTTCGGGGACCGCGCGGGCCGCAAGGCCACGCTGGTGGCCTCGCTGCTGCTGATGGGCCTGTCGACGGCGGCGGTCGGTCTGCTGCCCGGGTACCGGAGTTGGGGCATCTGGGCGCCGATGCTGCTCACCGTGCTGCGGCTGTGCCAGGGCGTCGGGCTGGGCGGCGAGTGGGGCGGTGCGGCGCTGCTGCTGGCCGAGTACGCGCCGGCCGGCCGCCGGGGACGGTACGGCGGCTTCCTGCAACTCGGGCCGTGCATCGGCTTCTTCCTGGCCACCGGGGCGTTCCTGCTGCTCGCCTGGTGGCTGCCCGAGCCGGCGTTCCTGGCGTGGGGCTGGCGGCTGCCGTTCCTGGCCTCGGTGCTGCTGGTGCTGGTCGGGCTGTTCGTCCGGCTGCGGATCGGCGAGACGCCGGTCTTCCGTGCGCAGCACGGCCGTTCGCGGGTGCCGGTGGCCGAGGTGGTGCGGGGGCACGGCCGGGTGGTGCTGCTCGGGGCGGGGGCGATCATGCTCGGCTACGGGCTCTTCTACCTCACCACCACCTACGCGCTGGCGTACGCCACCGGCGCCTTGGGGCTGGCCCGGACCCTGGTGCTGGCACTGCTGATGGCGGGCGCGGTGGTGATGGCCGCCACGGCCTGGTGGACGGCGTGCGCCGGGGACCGGTACGGCCGGCGGCGGCTGCTCGTGGTGGCGACGGTGCTCGGCTCGCTCTGGTCGCCGGCGCTGTTCCCGCTGCTGGAGACCGGCCGGACGGGGCCGGTGACGCTGGCGCTGGTCGGGTCGATGGCGGCGCTCGGCGCACTGCTGGGCCCGCTCGCGGCGTACCTGCCCGAGCTGTTCCCGACCCGGATCAGGTACACCGGCGCCGGGCTGACGTACAACCTGGGCGGGGTGCTCGGCGGCGCCACGGCGCCGCTGGTGGCGACCAGGCTGACCGCGGTGTACGGCAGCGCGGAGCCGGTCGGCCGGTACCTCGCCGGGCTCGGTGCGGTGTCGCTGCTGTGCCTGCTCGCACTGCCGGAGACCCGGGGGCACCGGCTGCTCGGGAGCCCGGTGGCGGCACCGCCGGCGCGGGGCTGAGCGGGCCGGCCGGGCGGCGGGCGGCGGGTGCGGAACCGATTTCACGTTTGGGCCGCGGACCCTGTAATGTCTTCCTCGTTGCACCGGCCCCTATAGCTCAGTCGGTAGAGCGTCTCCATGGTAAGGAGAAGGTCTGCGGTTCGATTCCGCATGGGGGCTCCGCAAGGAGTACGAAGGCCCTCGCCGCAAGGCGGGGGCCTTCGGCGTTCCCCGGTTCGGGTGGTCCCGCGGTACGTGACGCTGACGCGGCCTAGCGGTGCGGGCGCCGGATGCGCTGTGATGGTGCGTCAACGGTGGCCTGCTCTGCGGTCCGCGGTACGGGTGCGGGAGACGTGGGCCGGTCGCGCGCCGGTGGACGGGGACTGGGAGGGCGCCCATGGGCGTTCGGCTCGTGGTGGCGGACGATCACCGGCTGCTCGCCGAGGCGTTGGCGACGGCGCTGCACCAGCGCGGCCACCGGGTGCTGGCGGTCGGCGCCCCGGCGTCCTCGGTCGGTGAGCTGGTTGCCGGGTGCCGCCCCGAGGTGTGCCTGCTGGGGCTGACCGCGGGGAGCGCGGCGGGCCCGGCGGGCGGGGCCGCGGTGCCCGGGCCGCGGCGGGACGCCTTCGAGCCGCTGCGGCGGCTGCGGCGGGAGCGCCCGGAGATCTGCGTGGTGGTGCTCGGCCCGGTCGGTGAACCGGCGCGGGTGGCGGCCGCGTTCGCGGCCGGTGCGGCCGGCTACGTCCGCGGGGACGAGCGGATCGAGGTCGTGGAGCGGGCCATCGCCCGGGTGCGGGCCGGTGAGGCGGCGGTCGCCGTCGAGGTGCTGCGGAGCGCGTTCGAGCAGCTGCTGTGGCCGGCCGCGGAGCCGGACGACGAGGCGCTGCGGCTGCTGCGCCAGCTGACCCGGCGGGAGACCCAGGTGCTGGCGCGGATCGCGGAGGGGCAGGACACCGCCGCCATCGCGGCCGGGATGGGGATCGCCTCCAGTACGGCGCGCACCCATGTCCAGCGGGTGCTGATGAAGCTGGGTGCGCGGACCCGACTGGAGGCTGCCGCGGTCGCGGCCCGGTCGGGGCTGCTGGAGCGCCTGCGCGGCGGGTAGCCGCACCGGGGGGAACCGTGTGAGGGCGGTGGCGACGGCCGTGGTGGTCCGGCTCGCCCCCGCCCTTCGGCATGTCTCGCCCGGCATGCCTCGCCATGAGACAAACTGTTGACTGGTGAGTGTTTGTGTTTGAAAATGTTCGGGCTAGCTTTCCTGGAAGGCGGAGGCCGTGAAGAAGACCACGACCAAACTCGCGGACGGCCGCGAACTCATCTACTACGACGAGGATCCGGACGCCCTGCGCGGCGCCGTGGACCAGCGTCCGCTCGAGGCCCCGGCCAGCCTGTCCGAGATCCGGCGCGACCCGGCCACCGGCGACTGGGTCACCGTCGCCGCCCACCGGCAGGCCCGCACCTACCACCCGCCCGCCGACCGGTGCCCGCTGTGCCCGTCCCGGCCGGGCCGCCCCGGTGAGATCCCCGGCTCCGACTACGACGTGGTGGTCTTCGAGAACCGCTTCCCCGCACTGGCCGCGGACAGCGCGGCCCACGTGCCCGAGCGCGCCGGGCCGCTGTTCGCCGGCGGCCCCGGCGAGGGCCGCTGCGAGGTGGTCTGCTTCACCGCCGACCACGACGCCTCGTTCGCCGACCTGTCGCCCGCCAAGGCACGCCTGGTGCTGGACGTGTGGACCGACCGGACCGCCGAACTGTCCCGCACCCCCGGCATCCGGCAGGTCTACTGCTTCGAGAACCGCGGCGCCGAGATCGGGGTGACCCTGGCTCACCCGCACGGCCAGATCTACGGCTTCCCGTTCACCACCCCCCGGACCGAGCGCATGATCGCCGCCGCCGCCCGGCACCGCGCCGCCACCGGCGGCAACCTCTTCGAGGACCTGCTCGCGGCCGAACGCGCCGACCCCGTCCGGGTGGTCCTGGCAGGCCGGCACTGGACGGCGTTCGTCCCGTTCGCCGCCCGCTGGCCGTACGAGGTGCACCTGTACCCGAACCGCCGGGTGCCCGACCTGACCGCGCTGGACGAGGCCGAACGGGCCGAGTTCCCCGGCGTGTACCTGGAACTGCTGCGCAGGTTCGACCGGCTGTTCACCGAACCCGCCCGGGCGGCAGGGGAGAATGGGCGCGCTGCACCGACGCCGTACATCGCGGCGTGGCACCAGGCGCCCGGACTCCGTGGTGAGGAGCTCGCGCTGCACCTGGAGCTGTTCACGATCCGGCGTACGGTGGGCAAGCTCAAGTTCCTCGCCGGCGTCGAGTCCGGCATGGACGCGTTCGTCAACGATGTGTCGCCCGAGGCGGCGGCGCAGCGCCTGCGGGAGGTCGCATCATGAGTAAGTACCTGGTCACGGGTGGAGCCGGTTACGTGGGCGGGGTCGTGGCCGCGCACCTGCTGGAGGCCGGACACCAGGTGACGGTGCTCGACGACCTCTCCACCGGCTTCCTCGACGGGGTGCCGCAGGGCGCCGAGTTCGTCCGCGGCCGGATCCAGGACGCGGCGGACGTGCTCGACCACAGCTTCGACGCGGTCCTGCACTTCGCCGCCTCCTCGCAGGTCGGCGAGTCCGTCGCGGACCCGGAGAAGTACTGGCGCAACAACGTGGCCGGCTCGCTGGAGCTGGTGGCCGCGATGCGCAAGGCCGGCGTGCGCAAGCTGGTGTTCTCCTCGACCGCGGCCGTCTACGGCGAGCCGGAGTCGGTGCCGATCGCCGAGACCGCCCGCACCGCGCCGACCAACACGTACGGCGCCACCAAGCTGGCCGTCGACCACCTGATCACCAGCGAGTGCGCCGCCCACGGCCTGGCCGCCGTGTCGCTGCGCTACTTCAACGTGGCCGGGGCGTACGGGGCGTACGGCGAGCGGCACGAGCCGGAGTCGCACCTGATCCCGCTGGTCTTCCAGGCCGCGCTCGGGCAGCGCCCGCACATCGCGGTCTACGGCGAGGACTACCCGACCCCCGACGGCACCTGCATCCGCGACTACATCCACGTCGCCGACCTGGCCGACGCGCACCTGCTCGCGCTGGACGCCGCCAAGGCCGGCGAGCACCTGATCTGCAACCTCGGCAACGGCGCGGGCTTCTCGGTCCGCGAGGTGATCGAGTCGGTGAAGCGCGTCACCGGCCGGGACATCCCGGTCCAGGTCGCCGGCCGCCGCCCCGGCGACCCGGCCGTGCTGGTCGCCTCCGCCGCCCGCGCCCACCAGGCGCTCGGCTGGACCCCCCGCCGCCCGGAGCTGGACGACATCGTCCGCGACGCCTGGAACTTCACCCTGGAGAACCGCGCATGACCGACTTCCAGTCCGTCTTCGGCGCCGCCCCGGAAGGGGTCTGGGCGGCGCCGGGCCGGGTCAACCTGATCGGCGAGCACACCGACTACAACGACGGGTTCGTGCTGCCGGTCGCCCTGCCGCACTCCGCGGTGGCCGCGGTCCGGCGCCGCGACGACGGCCTGCTGCGGCTGTACAGCGCCCAGGGCGACGGCCTGGTCACCGAGCTGAAGGCGGCCGAGCTGGACCCGGCCGCCGTCACCGGCTGGGCCCGCTACCCGGCGGGCGTGGTGTGGGCGCTGCGGGAGGCCGGGCACCCGGTCGGCGGACTGGACGTGCACATCGACAGTGACGTCCCCACCGGGGCCGGACTGTCCTCCTCGGCCGCGCTGGAGTGCGTGCTCGCCGCGGCCTGCAACGAGCTGTACGGACTCGGGCTGACCCCGGCGGAGCTGGCGCTGACCGCCCAGCGGGCGGAGAACGACTTCGTCGGGGTGCCCTGCGGGGTGATGGACCAGATGGCGTCCATGTGCTGCGCGGAGGGCGGCGCGCTGTTCCTGGACACCCGGGACCTCGCGCAGCGCCAGGTGCCGCTCGACCTGGCCGGGGCGGGGCTGCGGCTGCTGGTGGTCGACACCCGGGTCAAGCACGACCTGGGCGACGGCGCGTACGCCGGACTGCGGGCCGGCTGCGAGCGGGCCGCCGCGCTGCTGGACCTGCTCGCGCTGCGCGACCTGCCGCCGGCCGCGCTGGACGGCGCGCTGGTCCAGCTGCCGGCCGAACTGCGGCCGCTGGTGAGGCACGTGGTGACCGAGAACGCCCGGGTCGAGCAGGCCGTCGCCCTGCTGGACGCGGGCGACCTGGCCGGCCTCGGCCCGGTCCTGACCGCCGGGCACGCCTCGCTGCGCGACGACTACCGGGTCTCCTGCCCCGAGACCGACCTGGCGGTGGCCACCGCCGTCGCCGCGGGCGCGCTCGGCGCCCGGATGACCGGTGGCGGCTTCGGCGGCTCGGTGCTGGCGCTGGTCGCCGCGGCCCGGCTGGAGCAGGTCGCCGCGGCCGTGCTGGACGCCTTCGCCGAGGCCGGTCACACCACGCCGCGGGTCTTCCCGGCGGTCCCCTCGGCCGGCGCCCGCCGCCTGTCCTGAGCCCACCGGCAGGCCCGGGAGCGCCCGGGAGCGCCCGGGGGGCTTCGGCCTCCCGGCACGCCTTCACCCCGGCTCCCCGGCACCGCGACCCTCCCGACCTTCCCGACCCTCCCGGCCCGGCCCGGGTGCGGGAGGGATCCGAGGGACACTGTTCCCGCATCGCGTGGCCGGGGAGGTGGCGAACGCCCCGTCATCCGGCGGCGCGCCGCTCGCGTCCGAACGGCCCCGGCCGGGCCTGTCCCGACCCGCCCCGGGTGCGGAGTCCCGTCCGCCACTTGCGCGGACCAAATCCCCAGAGCACGGCGAAACTTCACCAAACCCCCACCCGCCCGT
>NZ_JAIZ01000171.1 GCF_000710465.2 Kitasatospora sp. MBT63
ACCGGGCCGCCGCCGCCCGGGCGCTGCTCGGCGCCGAGGCCGAGGTCGTGGCCGAGGCCCCGGCCGGGGCGGCCGCGCCGACGTCCGCCCCGGCCCCCGAGCCCGCCGCGACCGAACCGGTCGCGATCATCGGCTACAGCGCGCGCTTCCCCGGCGCGGCCGATGCGGACACCTTCTGGAAGCGGATCCTGGACGGCGACGACCTGGTGACCGAGGTGCCGCCGGAGCGCTGGCGGACCGAGGAGTTCTACGACCCGGACCCGGCCGCCGAGGGCCGGTCGGTCTCCCGCTGGGGCGCGTACGTGGCGGACGCCGACCGTTTCGACGCCGACTTCTTCCGGATGACGCCCCGGGAGGCCGAGCTGACCGACCCGCAGGCCCGGCTCTTCCTCCAGGAGGCGTGGCGGGCGCTGGAGCACGCCGGGCAGCCGGCCGGCTCGCTCGCCGGCTCCCGGTGCGGTGTGTACGCGGGCGTGATGCTCAACGACTACCGGGACCTGATCGAGCGGCAGAGCCCGCACGCCCGGCTCCCGCAGGTCATGCAGGGCAACTCCAACTCCCTCCTGGCCGCCCGGATCGCCTACCACCTCGACCTCAAGGGCCCGGCCGTCACCGTCGACACCGCCTGCTCGTCCTCGCTCACCGCCCTGCACCTGGCCTGCCAGTCGCTCCGGCTCGACGAGGCCGACCTGGCGGTGGTGGGCGGGGTGACGCTCTACCTGACCGAGCTCCCGCACGTCTTCATGAGCCGGGCCGGGATGCTGTCGCCGAACGGGCGCTGCCGGCCGTTCGACGCCGCCGCCGACGGCATCGTGCCGGGTGAGGGCTGTGCGGTCGTCGTGCTCAAGCCGCTGTCGAAGGCGCTCGCCGACGGTGACCCGGTGCACGGGGTGATCCGGGCGTCCGGGCTCAACCAGGACGGGCGGACCAACGGCATCACGGCGCCCAGCGCCCGTTCGCAGGCCGCCCTGGTCCGCGACACCATGCGGCGCTTCGCCGTCGACCCGGCCGGGATCGACTACGTCGAGTGCCACGGCACCGGCACCCCGCTCGGCGACCCGATCGAGATCACCGCGCTCAACGAGGCGTTCGCCGGGGCCGGACTGGCACCGGGCAGCGTGCCGATCGGCTCGGTGAAGGGCAACATCGGCCACACCTCGGCCGCCGCCGGGCTGGCCGGCCTGCTCAAGGCCGTCGGCGTGGTCGGCACCGGCGAGGTCCCGCCGTCCCTGCACTACCTTCGGCCCAACCCGCAGATCCCGTTCGCCGACGGGCCGTTCACGGTCGCCGCACAGCGCCGGAAGCTGACCGCCGGTCACGGGCGGCAGCGGCGGGCCTCGGTCAGCTCCTTCGGCTTCAGCGGCACCAACGCGTACGTCGTCGTCGAGCAGCCGCCCGGCCGCGGGAGCGGACCCGCTGCCGCCGGTACCGCCGACGACATGCCGGTCCTGGTCCCGCTCTCCGGCCGGCGTGCCGACGCCGCCGCGGCCCAGGCGGCGGACCTGGCGCGCTGGCTGCGCGGCCCCGGCGCCGGGGCCCGCGCCGCCGATGTCGCCCACACCCTCGCCGTCGCCCGGACCCACCATCCGTACCGCGTCGCGCTGCTGGTCACCGGCCGCGACGAACTGCTGGAGTCGCTGGACCTGCTCGCCGACGGCCGGCCGGACCCCCGGCGGACCGGGTCCGCGCCGGACGCCGCACCGGGGTCCGCGGTGGTCGACCCGGCGGTCCGGCAGGCCCAGCGGGAGCTGCTGCACCGGCTGCTGGAGCGCCTGGGCGAGCGGCCAACCGGCGGCG